>CAYYCU010000122.1:0-4906 GCA_964470415.1 uncultured Ruminococcus sp. | reverse complement strand
AATTGGGCTATGACAACGGTTGACAAAAAATTATGTACACTCATTGCTGCGTATAACAAATTGGTTAAGGGTATTGACGATATTGCCGCTGCAAGCAACGACAGAGCCTACGGAGGCATCATACGTGCCGGAAAAGGCTCTCTTTTAGAAAGCATTACCGCTCATTTGGTTCAAATTGCATGGTGTGATGTTTTGCATCAAAATCCCGCAAGAATGGAGATTAACAAAAAGAAAATGCCAATCGGGATCAACCGGGAATACATCGAACGGATTACCGATCCTACCGTACAAAATTATGTGCGAGAAAACCGCGATAAAATGATTTATAAATTCGGTACCGATGTACAAGTTTTTATTGACGGAACATTGGTTTTACCGATTGAATGCAAAACATACGCCGAAAACGCCATGTTAAAACGCATTCTTTTTGATGCCGAATTGATGAAAGAGGCGGTGGGATTGGATACTTATTATCTTGTTCAGTTGGAAAGTCAGCTTGGAGGAGATTACAGCGCTTTAAATGACATTACCTACGGAAGTCCCGCAACCCATGCGCTGCTGGCACATGTTGATGTCAATTTGGTAATCATTACTTTGCTGAAAGGCGAAAGAAAGGTCACCAAACCAATTCACAAATCCGAATTTTTTAAAGAATTGCGTATTGAGGAGTTGCAAAAAGCCGTTCGGATTTTTGCGGACGCATTAAAAAAATATGCAATATAACAATACAACAACAGGGGTGCGGAAACATGCACCCCTGTCGTTTTATGAATCAAACAATGACAATTGCTCTTGGCAAACGTTATCCATTCTTTTTTGTGCCGTTGCACAGTATTCCTCGGAAATATCAATTCCAAGATAACGGCGTCCGTTTTTTTTGGCAACAACGGTTGTGGTTCCCGCCCCGTTGAAAGGATCCAATACAACATCTCCCCGATAACTGAACAGTTTTAAAACACGCTCTGCCAAAGCTTCCGGAAACATTGCCGGGTGTCCGAATTCTTTCATATGTCTTTCCGGTGCAATACTCCATTTTGCAACCACCCAAGATTTAAATTCTTCCTCGGTAATATCCGCACATTCTTTGGAACCCTCTTTTTTTAAATCTCCTTTGCAATACACTTCAACAAACTCCCATGTATATTTCATATAAGGGCTTGCGGGGCTCTTCCAGCTTCCCCAAGAGCAGTATTTGCAATTATAGTTATTTTTCTCCCAAATAATTTCACCTTTCCATATCATTTTTTGCTGAATGAAAAAGTTGCTGATGATGTGGTGTGCGGGGATATAGTCGGAATACAATGGCTGTATATTCACTACAAATCTTCCGCCATATTTTAATACCCGAATACATTCTTTGAATATGGCAAAAAGCATATCATAATAATCATTCCATTTGGATGTGTCATTATGCGTATCATACGCCAAACCAAAATTGTACGGAGGCGAGGTAAAAATAATATCAATGCAATTATCGGGTAATTTTTTCAGCAGTTCCAAGCTGTCTGCACAAATAATTTGATTTTCGTAAGCCGCCGGCATGGACACATTGACGGTGGAAAAATCATTGTCATTGGCATAATAATGCTTGTTGCGATCTTGAACTTTGGCTTTTCTGTTCGCTACTTTTCTCTCATCGTTATAACCGAAAAACAGACGTTTGCTGTCTTTTAGTCCATAACTGCCGATTTTGGAAATCACCCGATAAACAGCATCGGAAAAATCCGGTGAAAGACGTAGCGAAGCAATAAAACTTTTATATTTTACAACATCCATTTGAATGAGATGAAAAATCAGGGTTCCGTCTTCATAATGTACAGCGGCATCATGCGGGCTGAATACCGAATTGAACTGCTCCGTAAATACTGCAATTTCGTTATTTGCAAACAGGTCTGCAGACAGAACTTCCTCCCTATATTTTTTCATTGTCCGTTCCTCCCGCTGTCGTTTTTCACACGCAAAACAATATTTCGGGTTTCCGGATTGAAATAAATGTCAAAAACGGTTTTTCCTTTTTCTGCGGATAAATTGGTTAATATTGCTTTCGGCAATCTGATTCGCATGTCATTTTGCAGGCAATATGAATCCAAGTATACAAGTTCGTTTTCCATATACGTGCTCCTTTAGTCTCAATTCGGTACCATTTTAGCACAAAATCAGTATTTTGTCAAGATACAAGATTGCCGGAAACCAAATATTCGTTTGATATCAAAAGAAAAAGAAAAAGAAAACGCAAAAAAATAAAAATTTCTATTGATTTTTCAAAACAAGTATGATATAATATAAAAGTATAAAAGAAAAGGTCTCTTTTTTGGGGCGATAATGATGTTTTTGGAGGTTGAAAATGGTTGCACAGTATATTATAGGTGGCGTTTTGATTGCGCTTGCAATTCTTTTAACGGCTATTATTTTGATGCAGACCGGAAAGGATAAGGATTTGTCCAGTACCCTTGCAGGCGGAACCGATACTTATTTCGGCAGATCGGGCGGCGCAAAAAAAGATAAGCTTTTGTTTCGGTTAACCGTAGTGGCGTCCGTTGTGTTTGTGGTGCTTACCATTGTTTTGGTTATTTTAATTTGATTCAAACATGTAAAAAGGCGATACAGTTACCGTGATGTAAGCTGTACGCCTTTTTATTATGATTGTGGCGTTCGGGACGCCGCTCGGTATTTTTGCGGCGACATGCCCATGTGCCGTTTAAAAAGTTTGCTGAAAAAGAACGGATCTTCGTATCCGACCTGTATGCCGATTTGCTTCACGCTCATGTCGGTATTGTGCAGCAGTTCGCAGGCGTTTTGCATGCGGAGACCGATGATATATGCATTCGGTGAAACTCCGTTTTGCCGACGGAACAGTGCAATATAATGCGAATTGCTTAAATTTTCAAGCTGTGCCAGCATGGGAATGGAAAGCTTTTGTTGATAAGAAGCGTGTATCATTCCCATAGAGCGTTCCAAAGGCTGTTCCTCCTTGGTTGCATATGCGGATTGCGCTACGGTTAAGATGAGCTGTTCCAAAACGCACGCCAATATTTTTTTGCGGAAAGGTTCGGGTGTTTCAAATTCTTCGAACAAACGGTGAAATTGCTCTGAAATTTGCGCTTGATTTTTGGTTTGTATCAGACAGGGCAACGGCGAAAAACCGCATTCACGAAGCAATTGCTCGGCATAGGAGCCGGTAAAATGTACAAAAAAGTAAAGCAACGGTTCCGCTCCCCGATAGCTGTATCGGTAACGGTAATGCGGCGGAAACAACAGGACGGTTCCGGGGCCGGCGGTATGTACGGCTTGGTCAAGCGGTACTTTCATAGAGCCTTTCAGAACATAAAGCAGATAAAAATCCTCTCTGCCGCCCGGATTGTCGGTTGTAAAAGAGAAGTTTGTGCGCATATCTCCGGCACAGTTTACGATGATTGGATATTCGGCAGAGGCAATGCTGCACGCATTAAAACCGGAGCTGCCGCGGTAAGAATAATAAGAGGGCACGGTTTTCTCCTTTGCTTTGAATTTAATACGGTAAAAAAGTACATCTGTACAATAAAAAAATCAATGGACAAGAAGCTGATTTTATTATATGATATGAGCAGGCGAAAGTCAATAGAATTTTGATTTTTCGTGAAAAAATTCAGAAATTAAGCTGCAAATGGGCTTTTAGGAGGTTCAAAATGAAAACCGTATTGGTAATTGGAGCCGGAAACCGCGGGATGACCTATTCTCGCATTGCTTCCAAACTTGGGGACGCGTTTCGCATTGTTGCAGTAGCGGAGCCGATTGATTCCAGAAGAAACTACATGAAAGAGCGTTTCAACATTCCCGATGATATGTGCCAACTTTCTTGGGAGGATTTTTTAAGCCGTCCCAAATTTGCCGACCTTGCAATCATTGCAACCATGGATCGCGACCATGTCGCCCCCGCGCTTGCTGCTATTGAAAAGGGATATGATTTGCTCCTTGAAAAACCGATGGGCGCAACCCCGGAGGAATGCTGTGAAATTGAACGTGCCGCAGCCAAAAAAGGAGTGTTTGTTTTGGTTTGCCATGTGCTTCGTTTTACTCCGTTCTTTTGCGCCTTGAAGTCTTTGATTGATTCCGGAAAAATCGGTGAGGTTGTACATATTCAGCATGCGGAATGTGTTGGCAATACGCATCAAAGTCACAGCTTTGTTCGCGGAAATTGGGGAAACAGCAACCGCGCCACACCGATGATTGTGCAAAAATCGTGCCATGATATGGATATTCTTCAATGGTTGGTAGGAAAAAACTGTACACGTGTTCACAGTTTTGGCAGTTTAACTTATTTCAAAGAGGAAAACGCACCAAAGGACGCCCCCGAACGTTGTACCGATGGTTGCCCGCACGCAGATACCTGCTGTTACAATGCGATTCGGTTATATACCAAAGATTTTCACAGAAACTGTTTTGTAGATGCAGCAACCCAAAAATTGGATTATACGGAAGAAGACATTTTGGAGGCATTGCGTACAACCAATTACGGAAAATGCGTGTTCCGTTGCGATAACAATGTGGTGGATCATCAAACGGTGAACCTGGAGTTTGAGGGCGGCGCTACGGCAAGCTTTACCATGTGCGCATTTAATAAAGGCTCCCGTAATATCCGCATCATGGGAACAAAAGGGGAATTGATTGGCAATATGGGGGAAGATTTTGTAACCCTTTATGATTTTGCAAGCAAATCAAATCAAAAAATATTGATTTCCGATGCTGTTACCAACGAAACCATTGAAGGCGGACACGGCGGCGGTGATACGGGAATTATTTACGCGTTAAAAAAATGCTTGGACGGAGGCAGCTTCGGCTCGTCCGTTTGTACACTGGCCGAAACCTGCCGCAATCATTTGATTGCATATGCGGCAGAGGAGTCCAGAGTCAGCGGAAAAGTTGTGGA
>CAYYCU010000121.1:0-4933 GCA_964470415.1 uncultured Ruminococcus sp. | reverse complement strand
AGGTGATTTTTCGGA
This sequence comes from uncultured Ruminococcus sp., assembly GCA_964470415.1. Lineage (GTDB taxonomy): Bacteria > Bacillota > Clostridia > Oscillospirales > CAG-272 > UMGS1865. Next base: position 4,918 of record CAYYCU010000121.1, on the reverse strand, counting down.
TTATTATTTGGAATTTTCGGAAGAATGCAGTCCGGACGCGTTGTTACTGTCCGGTGTTTGTTACAACTCCGGTAAAAAGCGCGGAATGCTGTTAAACGATGGAAAACGGTTGCCGCTTTCGCACAGCCTGTTTGATGAGGAAGGGGTATTCATGCACCGCGTTTCGGACCGTGTAACGTTAAAGTCGGATTGCTCGGAGCGTTTTGTTACTTTGCATTATCCGGACATGCCGTATCTCGGCATTTGGCAGCCGGCGCACAGCAATGCACCGTTTGTCTGCCTTGAGCCTTGGTGCAGCTTTGTCGGTTACGATAATACAATCGAGGATTTGTCCACCAAAGCCGATATGTTCCGTATTCGTCCGGGATGCGATAAAACCGTGCGGTATTCTGTTTTGTTCGGCTGATGCGGCTCTTGTTATTTTAACAAAATCTGATGTTGGAATGAATTGCTTTTTGTATATTCATATGAAAAGCGCTTTTTTCAATCATTTACGAAAAAATATTCAATAAAACCCTTGACATTTTCACCATAATCATGTATAATTATTGCATAAACAGAAAAAATATGAATATTTATTCATGGAGGCAAATTATGAATAAGGAAAATATCAAAAAAGTTGTTCTTGCATATTCGGGCGGTTTGGATACATCTATTATCATTCCGTGGCTGAAGGAAAACTATAACAACTGTGAGGTCATCGCCGTTTCCGGCAACGTTGGACAGGCGGATGAGTTGGAAGGCTTGGAAGAAAAGGCAATCAAGACGGGTGCCTCCAAGCTTTATGTATTGGATCTTACCGATGAATATGTCGATGAATATATTATCCCCACTATGAAGGCGGGTGCAATTTACGAAGAATATCTGTTGGGTACCAGTCACGCACGTCCTTGCATTGCAAAGGGCTTGGTAGATATTGCAATAAAAGAGGGTGCAGATGCGATATGCCACGGTTGTACGGGTAAAGGAAATGACCAGGTTCGGTTTGAATTGACCATTAAGCATTTTGCTCCCAATATGCCCATTATTGCACCTTGGCGTGAGTGGAGCATAAAATCCCGTGAAGAAGAAATCGAGTATGCCGAAGCACACAACATTCCTTTAAAAATCAATCGCGAAACCAACTATTCCAAGGATAAAAACCTTTGGCACCTCTCCCATGAAGGCATGGATTTGGAAGATACCGGAAATGAGCCGCTGTATGAAAAGCCCGGCTTTTTGGAAATGGGTGTGTCTCCCATTCAGGCATCCGATAAACCCACTTATATCGAGTTGGATTTTGAAAAAGGCATTCCCGTTGCGCTTGACGGTAAAAAAATGAGCGCAAAGGAAATTATTTTGGCATTGAATGAGCTGGGCGGCAAAAACGGTATCGGACTTTTGGATATTGTAGAAAACCGTCTTGTCGGCATGAAATGCCGCGGCGTTTACGAAACGCCGGGTGGAACGATTTTGTACAAGGCGCACAGTGTGCTGGAGAGTATTTGCTTGGATAAAATGACTGCGCACGAAAAGCAAAAGCTTTCCATCACGTTTGCCGAATTGGTGTACAACGGTCAATGGTTTACGCCTTTGCGTGAAGCGCTTTCCGCTTTTGTGGACAAAACGCAGGAAAAAGTAACGGGTAAAGTTCGTCTCAAGCTTTACAAGGGCAATATGATTAACGCCGGTGTATGGAGTCCGTATTCATTGTACAGCGAGGAAATTGCAACTTTTGGCGAAAGCGATTACAACCAAAAGGATTCCGAGGGCTTTATCAACCTGTATGGTCTGCCCATTCAGGTTCAGGCAATTGTTGACGCAAAAAATAACAAATCATAAATCGTATAACGTCATGTCCTGCATGGATGAATTTCCATGCAGGACGGCGTTGTTTTCTAAAAGAAAGGTAAAATAACAACTATGGCAAAAATGTGGGCCGGAAGAACAGACGGGCAAACGGATCGGATTGCAGACGACTTCAATTCTTCTATCTCTTTTGATTCCAGAATGTACCGGCAAGATATCGCCGGCAGTATCGCCCATGCGGCAATGCTCGGAGAAAAGGGAATCATTACGGTTGCCGAAGCGGACACGCTGATTACGGGACTGACAGAAATTCTTTCCGATATGGAAAGCGGAAGACTGAAGGTCGATTTGACCTGTGAGGACATTCATATGTTTGTGGAGCAGGAATTAACGGCAAGACTGGGCGATGTGGGCAAAAAATTGCACACCGCACGCAGCCGAAACGATCAGGTCGCACTGGATATGCGTATGTACTTGCGCGATGAAACCGATGGGCTTGTTTTAAAGCTTCGTGAGCTGATAGAAGCGCTGCTGTTGCAGGCAAAGCAAAACCGCAATACGATTATGCCGGGATATACCCATTTGCAAAGAGCACAGCCCATTACATTTGCGCACCATTTATTGGCCTATGTTATGATGCTTTTGCGAGATCTTGACCGCTTTGGAGATTGCAAAAGAAGAATGAATGTTTCGCCGATTGGTTGTTGCGCTTTGGCAGGTACAACTTATGATACCGATCGCCGTTTTGAAGCACGCAAATTAAACTTTGACGATATTTGCCGCAACAGCATTGATGGCGTTTCCGACCGCGATTTTTGTGTGGAATTTTTGAGCACATGCGCCGTGCTGATGATGCATCTGTCCCGGCTTTCCGAAGAATTGATTCTTTGGTCCAGTTGGGAATTTAAATTTATTGAGCTTTCGGACGCTTATACAACCGGTTCTTCTATTATGCCGCAAAAGAAAAATCCGGACATGGCGGAATTGATTCGCGGAAAAACCGGACGTATATACGGCAATTTAATGGCATTGCTGACCGTGCTGAAAGGACTGCCGCTTGCATATAACAAGGATATGCAGGAAGATAAAGAATGCGTTTTTGATACACTCGATCATGTCAAAATGTGTCTCGATGTTATGATTCCGATGATTGCTACCATGAAAGCATTGCCGGAAAATATGAAGCGCGCGGCGCAAAACGGATTTATTAATGCCACGGATCTTGCCGATTATTTGGTAAAAAAAGGAATGCCGTTCCGTTCGGCATATAAAATTTCCGGACAGCTGGTTTCGCTTTGTATAAAAGAGGGCAAGGTATTGGAAACGCTTCCGCTATCTGTATATCAAAGCTACAGCGATTTGTTTGATACGGATCTTTACGCCGAGATTGATTTGGAAACCTGTATCAAAAAGCGAATTTCGGAGGGCGGTACATCGCCGACATCGGTTGATACACAAATTTTGTTTGCGGAGGAAACTTTAAAAAATGGCGAAAGTTTTTATTGATGGCAGTGCGGGCACCACAGGCCTTCGAATCCGTGAACGGTTGGAATTAAGACACGATTTGGAATTGATTACGTTACCCGAATCGCTTCGCAAAGATACCGAGGCGCGCCGTGAGGCTTTGAATAAAGCGGATATTGTTTTCTTATGCTTGCCGGATGCGGCGGCTGTTGAAGCGGTTTCTTTGTTGGAAAACGCAAATACCGCCGTCATTGATACCTCTACGGCACATCGCACCAATGCGGCATGGGCATACGGCTTTCCGGAATTGAAAGACAGACGCGCATGCATTTCCGCCTCCAAACGCATTGCCAATCCGGGGTGTCATGCCGGCGGATTTATTGCACTTGTGGAGCCGCTAATACGGGAAGGGGTTTTGTCTGCAGATATTGCCTTAACCTGCACATCGCTGACGGGTTATTCCGGAGGCGGTAAAAAAATGATTGCAGAATATGAAGCAGATGCGCGTGAGTGCTTTTTGGATGCGCCGCGGCAGTACGGGCTTTCTCAAATGCACAAACATTTACCGGAAATGAAACAGATTTGCGGGTTGAACCGCGCGCCCGTTTTTTGTCCGATTGTGGCAGATTATTACAGCGGCATGGAGGTTACCGTACCGCTGTTTGCCGAACAGCTCCATGTCGGAGTGACACAGCTCAAAGAAATTTATAAAAATTATTATCAAACAGGACTGGTTCATTATGCCGATGATTGTTCCGAAGACGGCTTTTTGTCGGCAAATGCGTTTTCCGGTCGCGATGATATGCAGATTACGGTTTACGGAAATCAAGACCGTATTTTGTTAGTTGCACGATTCGATAATCTCGGAAAAGGCGCGTCCGGCGCGGCCATCCAAAATATGAATATTTTACTCGGCATCAATGAAGCAACCGGGTTAAATGTGTAAGATACAGAAAGGACCGATAAAAGATATGATGAAGATGATACCCGGCGGCGTTTGTGCCGCAAAAGGGTTTACTGCAAACGGCGTTCATTGCGGAATTCGCAAAAACCGTACCAAACGCGATTTGTCTTTGATTTACAGTGAGGTTCCCGCAAGTGCAGCAGCCGTTTATACCACAAATCTTGTCAAAGGTGCGCCCTTACTGGTTACAAAAAAGCATTTGGAAAACGGTATGGCACAGGCAATCATTTGCAACAGCGGAAATGCCAATACCTGTAACGCCGATGGAATGGAAATCGCCGAGAAAATGAGTGCGGCATTGGCAAATGAGATGAATATTCAAGCGGATGATGTGGTTGTTGCTTCCACGGGTGTAATCGGTCAGCCGCTTTGTTTGGATCCCATTGTTGCGGGCATTCCGGCATTGGTTGCCGGGTTGTCCGAGAACGGCGGAGAAGCGGCGGCAGAAGGAATTATGACGACCGATACCGTCAAAAAGGAAATCGCCTTTGAATTTACCGTAGACGGTAAGACTTGTCACATCGGCGGAATTGCCAAAGGGAGCGGTATGATTCATCCCAATATGGCAACCATGCTGGTCTTTATTACAACCGATGTGGCCATTTCTTCGGCTATGCTTTCAAAGGCACTTTCCAAAGATATTGCAAATACGTTCAATATGGTCAGCGTGGACGGAGATACCTCAACAAACGATATGGTAAC
>CAYYCU010000120.1:0-4934 GCA_964470415.1 uncultured Ruminococcus sp. | reverse complement strand
TGAAAGATGAATATTTTTATCCACTGTTTTTGAAAAAAGAGATTTTTAATCTTCCGAACGAGTTTACCATTCGTACCGAAATTGAGTAAAGCAACAATTTCCGATTTGTCGTGGAGATAAACAAATGAAAAAAAGTACAAAAACAAAACCGAGCCGTCTGAAATCAGCAAACGGCTCGGTTTGATTTTATTTTTTCTTTTGAAACAAATCGTTTAAAAGGTTTGTCCTGTTTAATTCCAAAAGCGTGGCAAGCGTTTTTTGCACGGTTTTATGAACACGCGGATCCAATGCCATGCCCTTTCTGATCCATTTATTTTTGGTAATGGCAACCAACTCGGTTAAGGTTGCGGCATTATCGGAGGAAAGAATTTGATAAAGTGCTTCCACAAACTGTTCCCGTTGCTCCGGCGTCATTTTTTGTATCCATTCATTTAGGTTGCGGTCGGTTCGTTTGCTTTCTCCGCTCACATTTTTTAAGTGGATAAAAGAACCTGCCATAACCTCCCACGTTAATCCATCGTGTTGGAATACGCCGGTCTGTCGGCTTTTAATAACCGTATAATTTTCATCATGCTCCAACAGCATGCCGACAACCGAGGATTGCGGTACCAACGTTTTAATGATTGGACGTGTTTCCAAATACGCGGGATCATTTAAAAATCCGCTTCGAAAACCGGGACCGTCGTTGTTCCAAACTTCGGTCAGCCTCTTTTTTGCCGTTGGTTCGCAATAAACCGCGGCATATACGGCAAGATTGCCTCCCTTGCTGTGACCGGTAATTCGAATATTGCCGTCAGAATGTTTGGCTGCCTCGTTTAAATACTGTACGGCGGTTTCCTGTGCCGGTACCACCGACATAAAACTCATATTAAAGTTTTCTTTCCAGCCGACCAACGTATCGTCCGTCCCGCGATAAGCAACTAAAGTACTGCCGTCTCCTGGCAAAAACGTGGTCGCGGAAAATTGCATTTCTCTTTTTGTATCAATTATGTTGATATGGGTTTTCATTTCCACGTTGCGAAACCGGCGCGTATCTTTAACGGTGCGAAAAAGGCGAACAATTCCGTTTGGTACAATAACGCCCATTGAAATTTTGCGAGGATCCGGGTTTTTGGAAAAGAATGCGTTTGCCGCAGCCCGAATCGGAACCGTAGTCCCTTGGTGTGTATCTGCAACAATTCCTTTTAAATCCAAATAAGAGAGCAACGAAAAGATTAAACTGTCTACTTCGTTTAGCGGAGCTTCCAAAAAAGTGAGATCGCAACGCCATTTAATATAATCGTACAGTGTTCCCAACTTTTATTCCTCCCTGCTTTTCAATATGTACAAGACGGGCTTAACAGCCGTGGTAAAGGCGTTTGCTTTCGTAGCAAGGTTCACAGGTTAAATGGATGCCCAATTTTTTTAATGTATGCTCATCATTTTCGGAAAGAATGACCGATGAGTGCATTTCACAGCAGCGCAAGTTTGGCAATTGCTCCATGGCTTGTGCGGCAATCGGATCGGTTACGGCACAAATGGAAAGTGCAATTAACAGTTCATTGGGATGCAACCGCGGATTTTTGCTTCCGAGTGTTCCAACCTTTAAATTGGTAATCGGCTCCAGAATTTCGGGCGAAATCAAATTGATTCGGTCGTCTATTCCCGCCAAAATTTTGAGTGCATTCAAAAGTGCCGCCGAAGTGGCACCAAGCAACCGAGAAGTTCTTCCCGTTACCATTCTGCCGTCTGCCAATTCAATTGCAACCGCCGGCTTTCCGGTTGCCGCGGCTTTTTCACATGCAACGCTTGCCACTTTTCGGTAATCAATATCAATTCCGGCAGACTTCATAATCAATTTCAATTTTTCAACATCGCGCGCATCTCCGCTTCCCTTTCTTTGATTGGAGAGAGCCGTATAATAGCGCCGTACAATTTCCATTCTTGCCGCATCGCATACCGCGTCATCATTAATAATGCAATTTCCCGCCATATTGACGCCCATATCGGTGGGCGATTTATAAGGAGAAGATTGGCTGATGCGACACAGCATGGCATTCAAAACCGGGAAAATTTCAATGTCGCGGTTATAGTTGACAGCGGTTTTGCCGTATGCTTCCAAATGGAACGGATCAATCATATTCATATCGTTCAAATCTGCGGTTGCCGCTTCATAAGCAATATTTACAGGGTGCTTAAGCGGCAAATTCCAAATGGGAAACGTCTCAAATTTTGCATATCCCGATCGAATACCGCGTTTATGGTCGTGGTACAGTTGGCTCAAGCAGGTTGCCATTTTCCCGCTTCCCGGTCCGGGTGCCGTTATCACGACAAGCGAACGCGTTGTTTCGATATAATCGTTTTTTCCATATCCGTCATCGCTGACGATATGGTCGATATCGGAAGGATAACCGGGAATAGAATAATGCCGATATACTTTCACGCCCAAGGATTCCAATCTCTTTTGAAATTTGAAAGCCGCCGGCTGATCCTGCCACCGAGTAAGTACCACACTGCCGACATAAAGCCCAAAACTGCGAAAAGCATCAATCAAACGCAAAGTATCCAAGTCATATGTAATGCCTAAATCACCACGCACCTTGTTTTTTTCAATATCATTTGCATTGATTGCAATGACCACCTCGGCTTGCTCTTTCAGCTGAATTAACATGCGGATTTTACTGTCGGGTGCAAAGCCGGGCAAAACACGCGAGGCATGGTAATCGTCAAAGAGTTTACCGCCAAACTCAAGATAGAGCTTACCGCCAAACATGGAAATTCTTTCGCGAATATGCGCAGACTGCATTGCAATATATTTCTCGTTATCAAATCCTTGTCTATACATAATTTTTTCCTCTTTGTTTTATTGATTTACGATTTTAGGCAATACGTTCCGTCATTTTGTGCTGTAAACTCTGCCGTATAAAATGCGTTCATTGCACAAATCAAAAAATCCGTATCGGCACATCCGGCCGTTTCATACGCAGAATGCATGGCAAGCTGTGCCATACCGATATCAACGGTAATCAAAGGAACAAGCGTATTGGAAATGCTTCCGAGCGTAGAGCCTCCCGGCATATCACTGCGATTTGCAAAATGCTGTACGGGAATATTGGCACGGTTGCAAATTTCCCCAAACAGCGCGGCAGAAATCCCGTCCGTAGCATATTTTTGCGCCGCATTGGATTTTATAACCACACCTCCGTTTAAGCGCGGTGCATTTTCCGCATCGCTGAGTTCCGGATGGTTGGGATGTTTCGCATGTCCGTTGTCTGCCGAAACCATCATGGAAGACGCCAGCATTCTTTGCTTATCCAATGACAAGGCCTTACAAATGCGGGTTAACACATCCGAAAGGAATACAGAACCTGCACCCTGTTTGGTTGCGCTTCCGGTTTCCTCGTTGTCGGCAGCATAAAATACGTTAACGGAATTTTGCGGCTTGCAGGCATGGCGAAAGCCTTCCAATGTTCCAAACACGCACATCAAATTATCAATACGCGGTGCCGAAAAGAATTCGTTGTTTGCACCCCAAACGGTTCCCGGCGTGCGGTTATAAACAAAAAGATCCGCGCCTGCAATTTCTTTCGGATTGCAGGAAAGTTCCTGTGCCAGCAAAGCCTCCAAAGTTGTCTCCCCTGCCTCTTTTTGAGAAAACAGCGGAAGCATATCCACGGCAGGATTATACGTATAACCGTTATTTATCGCACGGTTTTGATGAATGGCAACATTGGGAATCAGCAAAAGATTTCGATCAAATTTTACGTTTTTTGCCGAAAAATGGCCGTTTTGAGAAAGGATAACACGTCCCGCCAAAGAAAGCGGTCTGTCAAGCCAGCTTGAAAGAACGGTTCCGCCGTAAACCTCGGTATTAAGACGCATATATTGCTGAAAGGCGGGCGCTTCATAAAGATTTTTTAATTTGAACATGGGAGAATCCGTGTGACTTGCCGCAATTAAAAAGTTTTGCGGGTTCCCGTTCGGCAATCGAAAAGCCAAAACAGAGGATTGATTTCTGGTTACAAAATATCCTTTTCCGGATTCCAAGTGCCAATCATCCATTTCATTTAAACGGACAAAACCATCGTTCAGCAGTCTTTCCGATACGGCATTGACGGCATGAAAAGCCGTTGGACTTTCCTCAATAAAGGAAAGCAAATCTTGTGTATGTTGCAGTTGTTCTGGTTTCATGCGGAAATTTCCTGCCTTTCTTTCAAATCACTTTTATTATATCACAATCAGGATATAAAATCAACATAAAAGCAACGCGTTTTTTGAAAATATTTTTAAAAAAGCTATTGCTTTTTTATAAAAAGTATGATATAATATTTTTCGTTACGGAGGCATAGCTCAGTTGGTTAGAGTGCATGCTTGACATGCATGAGGTCGCTGGTTCGAACCCAGCTGTCTCCACCAGTGGTTCGACTCCCCTTAAAAAAAGACTGCCTTGCTGAAAAAGACAGTCTTTTTATTTTTAAACAAAAGGATGTACAGGCAATATGAATTTATGTGACATCAAAACCGTAAAACAAATCATGGCAATGTTCCGTTTAACCTTTCGCAAAGAATTCGGGCAAAATTTTTTGACGAACCGTACGGTGGTAGAGGACATTGCGGAAATGTGCTGTACCGATGCGAAAAGTACCATACTGGAAATCGGTCCGGGAATCGGAACCTTAACCTGTGAGTTGGCACAGCGCCGCAGCAATGTTGTTGCCCTGGAAATTGACCGCGGTTTGATTCCTGTTTTGGACTATACACTCCGTGAATTTGAAAATGTCAAAATCATAAATCAAGATGTTATGCAGGCGGATTTAACCGCGCTTTTGGAACCGTATTTTGAAAAAGGTTCTGTTTCGGTATGCGCCAACCTTCCTTATTATATCACCACGCCGATTTTGATGAAGCTGTTGGAAAGCAGACTCCCGTTTGATTACATTACCGTTATGATTCAA
>CAYYCU010000119.1:0-4983 GCA_964470415.1 uncultured Ruminococcus sp. | reverse complement strand
CTTCAAATGGCAACGCAAACCGGTTCCAACGTAAATGTCTGCGCCATTCGCGGAAACTTCGATGACGCGCAAAACGGCGTCAAGGAAATCTTCGGCGATGAGGCTATGGCAAAAGCCTTGAATGAGAAAGGCTATTTCTTCTCCAGCGCCAATTCCATTAACTGGGGACGTTTGGCACCGCAAATTGTCTATTATGTATCTGCCTATTGCGATTTGTTGAACAGCGGAAAATGCAAAATCGGCGATTGTTTTAACGTATGCGTTCCTACCGGAAATTTCGGTAATATTTTTGCGGCATACATTGCAAAGCAGATGGGACTTCCCATTGGACATATGGTCTGCGCCTCCAACAAAAATAACATTTTAACCGACTTTTTGCGCACGGGAACTTATGACCGCAACCGCGATTTTTACTTGACCATGTCTCCCTCTATGGACATTCTCATTTCCAGCAATTTGGAACGCTTGCTGTATTTTACCGCAGGCAGTACCAAAACAGCCGCTTACATGCAAAGCTTAAAAGAAAACGGATGTTACACGGTTGAGCCCGAAATTCTTGCCGAAATTCAAAAGAATTTCAGCGGATATTTTACAAACGAAGAAGAAACCGCCGATACCATTCGCAACATTCATCAAACATACGGCTATCTTGCCGACACACATACGGCGGTTGCCATTCATGCAGCCGAAGAATATGTCCACCAAACGCAGGATACACGCCCCATGGTCATTGACTCCACCGCCAGCCCCTACAAATTTGCAAACAATGTATTCCGAGCCATCACGGACAAAGAAGCAAGCTCCGAGCTGAACGCACTGAATGAGCTTTCCGCAGCAACCGATACGAGCATTCCCTACCCGTTGGCCGGTCTTGCCGAACGCAAAGTGAATTTTGATAAAGTAATTGCCCGCACCGAAATGGCAAAGGCTGTTTTGGACTATTTGGAAGAAACCTGAATCAAAAGCATGCGGGGCTGTCTCCAAAACGGAGACAGCCCCGCATGAAAAAACGCGCACCGGCGTTTTCACACAGCTTGAAAGCAATCAAAATTCTTTCGGCTTAAAGGTCGCGCAAAGCGTATCTCCGGAGCAGTCCGCGTTGCGCGGGCCTACGGTGATTTCATTTGCGGTACAACAGGTATCCTTGTCGTGATAGTAGCAGTTTTCCACGCTGCACTTAATGCCCTTGATGTGCTTGCAGCCGCAGCTTTTTTCGTAAGTGCGATTTTCTTCCATTTTTTTCGATTCCTTTCTGATTTTGGGACAAGCCCTTTTTTGGAAAGATGACTCTTTCACAATCTTTATTTTTTCCCTGCGCCTTTGCAAATATACATATCCGTACGGATGTGGAAAGGAGGCTTGTGCCATGTCACTGTTTGTGCTCGCAGACCTACACCTCTCCGGCGATGGCTCCAAATCAATGGAGGTCTTTGGCGGACGATGGACAGATTATATGAATAAAATCCGCAAAAATTGGTGCGGCGTTGTCTCCGATGAAGACATGGTCATCATTCCCGGAGATATTTCGTGGAGCTTAAAGCTTGAGGATGCACTCGATGACCTCCGCTTTTTGGACGCGCTCCCCGGACAGAAGCTAATCGGCAAAGGCAATCATGACTTTTGGTGGTCAACCGCCGCCAAAATGCAGGCGTTTATGAACGCCAATCAAATTTCCACCATTCGCTTGCTCCACAACAACGCGTATCGGCTGGAAAACTGTATTGTTTGCGGCACGCGCGGCTGGTTTACGGAAGAAAGCCAACAGCACACGGCGGGAGAAGTCGATTACCGGCGCATAATCAACCGTGAAATCACGCGCTTAAAGATTGGTTTGGATGCCGCGGTTTTGCAAAAAAGAGACTTTCCCAATCTGCCGATTTTGGTCTTTTTGCATTTTCCGCCCGTTTGGAACGACTTTATTTGCCGTGAAATTGTGGATACACTGCATGAATACGAAATCAAGTCATGCTATTTCGGCCATATACACGGAGCATATTCTATGCCCAAAACATTTTCTTTTGAAAATATTTTGTTCACACTTTGCTCTGCAGATGCGCTGAATTTTACGCCAATGCCTATTTTTCCTCGCTGATTTTTGAAATATCGCGTTTTATTTTTCAAAAATCTATTGACAAAACGTATAAAAAATTATAAAATATAATGAATGCAAAAAAATTACTATCTATTAGTTCTGGAGGACAACAAAAAATGAGTTTGATCAAATCCGAAAAAGCCGAAAAGAGTGTATATACGCTGGAATTCTCGGTGGAAAAAGACGTCTTTGAAAAGGCGGTTTCCAATGCGTACCGCAAGCAGGTTGGAAAAATTTCCGTTCCCGGCTTCCGCAAAGGTAAGGCACCGCGTTCTGTAATCGAAAAAATGTACGGCAAGGGCTTCTTCTATGAGGACGCTATCAACGAGGTTCTGCCAGGTGCTTTTGACGAAGCATTGAAGGAATCCAAATTAAATATGGTCGGCCAACCCGAATTCGACGTTGTTTCCATTGATGAAAACGGCGTTATTCTTTCTGCAAAAGTTGCAGTAAAACCGAAGGCAAAGATTGAAGGATATATGGGTATTGAAGCCGAGAAAAAGGTGGAAGAGGCAACCGATGAAGAAGTTGCAAAAGAAATTGAAACCATCCGTGAGCGCAATTCCAGAGAAATCGAAGTAACCGATGATGCGTCCGTAATGGGCGATGTTTGCACCATTGATTACGAAGGATTTGTCGATGGCGTTGCATTTGAGGGCGGAAAGGGCTCCGACTATCCGTTAAAGCTCGGTTCCGGTAATTTTATTCCCGGCTTTGAGGAGCAGGTCGCCGGTCACAAAATCGAAGAGCCTTTCGATGTCAATGTCACCTTCCCCGAAGAGTATCACGCAAAAGAGCTGGCAGGCAAAGCGGCTGTCTTTAAAACCGTCATTCACAAGATTAAACATATTGAACTTCCCGCATTGGATGATGATTTTGCAAAAGATGTTTCCGAATTTGACACATTGGATGAATATCGCGCCGATATTAAGGCGAAAATCGCAAAGAGACATGAGGAAGAAGCAGACCGCAAGTTTGAGGACGCCATTTTGGATACGCTGATTGAAAAACTGGTTGCAGATATTCCCGAACAAATGTATGTTGCCGAAACCGAAAACTTTGTACGCGATTACGACAACCGTTTGCGTATGCAAGGATTGGATCTCAAAACCTACTTCCAGTACACGGGTATGAATTTGGATACCCTGCGCGAACAGCTGCGCCCGCAGGCCGAGAAGCAGGTGAAATTGAGATTGGCTTTGGAAACCATTGCAAAGCAAGAAAAAATTAAGGTTACCAAAGCAGATACCGAAGAAGAGTTGAAGCGCATTGCGGAAGCTTATCAAATGGAGCTCGATAAGGTTCGCGAAATGGTTCCCGCAGATTCCGTTGCAGAAGATATGAAAGTAAAGAAAGCAATGGAGCTTGTAAAGGAAAATGCAATTGTGAAGTAAAAACCGTTTGTCTGAACCGGAAGTTGCCAATGCTATTTCCGGTTCGAATTTATATGAAACGAGGTATTATACAATGTTTGATTACAAAGAAATTACCAAAAGCGCACTGGTCCCCATGGTTGTTGAGCAGACCAACCGCGGCGAGCGCTCTTATGACATTTTCTCGCGTCTGCTCAATGACCGTATTGTATTTCTCTCGGACGAAGTCAACGATACCACCGCCTCTCTTGTTGTAGCGCAAATGCTGTTTCTTGAGGCACAGGATCCGGACAAGGATATTTCTTTTTATATCAACTCTCCCGGCGGATCGGTAACGGCAGGCTTGGCAATTTACGACACCATGAAGTTTATTAAATGCGATGTTTCCACCATCTGCATCGGTATGGCTGCAAGTATGGGTGCGTTTTTGCTCTCCTCCGGAACCAAAGGCAAGCGTCTGGCACTTCCCAACAGCGAAATTATGATTCACCAACCTTTGGGCGGGGCGCAAGGTCAAGCAAGCGATATTCAAATTCAGGCAGAGCAGATCTTGAAGATCAAGAAAAAATTAAATCAGATCCTTGCCGACAACACCGGAAAACCGTTAACGATCATCGAACGGGACACCGACCGTGATAACTATATGAGCGCGGAGGAAGCGTTGGAATACGGTTTGATCGATAAAATCCTCGCAAAACGTCCTTAAGCGAAGTCCCATACCATTACAGAAAGGAACTTCATTCAATTCATGGCTAATTCTACAAACAACGGGAATAAAAATCTTCGCCATTGCTCCTTTTGTTCTCGAAATGAGCAACAGGTTCATTTTTTGATCCCTGCTCCTACCGGTGCCTATATCTGCGATTTTTGCGTGGATGCCTGCAACAGTTTGATTGCGGAGACCGAGTCCGAACAAGCGCAGGCAACGCAACTCACACTGTCGGAGCTACCCCGCCCCATTCAGATCAAGGCAGAGTTGGACCGTTACGTGATCGGGCAGGACGATGCCAAAGTGGCTCTTTCGGTTGCCGTTTACAACCATTACAAGCGGATCCTGTCCCAAGAAAACGCACCTGCGAAATCTTCCAAACGCAAAGCGCGGGAAACCACTGCCGAAACCGATCCCGATGACGATGTGGAACTGCAAAAAAGCAATGTGCTTTTAATCGGTCCGACCGGCGTTGGAAAAACGTACTTGGCACAAACGCTTGCCAAAACGCTTCAGGTCCCGTTTGCGATCGCTGACGCCACAACGTTAACAGAAGCCGGATACGTCGGAGAGGATGTGGAAAATATTCTTCTTCGTTTGATCCAAGCGGCAAACTATGACATCGACTTGGCAGAACGAGGGATCATCTATATCGATGAGATCGATAAAATTGCCCGCAAAAGCGAAAATCGTTCCATCACGCGGGACGTTTCCGGTGAAGGCGTTCAACAGGCACTGTTAAAGATCTTGGAAGGGACGGTTGCAAACGTCCCTCCGCAAGGCGGCAGAAAACACCCAAACCAAGAATT
>CAYYCU010000118.1:0-4991 GCA_964470415.1 uncultured Ruminococcus sp. | reverse complement strand
AGAATTGCCGCCATTTTTTCAATGTCTTCCGTAACCTCGGTTTCCAGCACATCCAGCGCATCGTCAATGGTAACAAGTCCAACCAGCCGTTTTTCCTTGTCTACAATCGGCAATGCCAAAATATCATAACGGGAAATCATATTGGCAACGGTTTCCTGATCATCGTGGGTATAGCCGAATATGACGTTGGTGTCCATAATATCGCCGATTTTTTCGTCCGGTCTTGCAAACAAAAGCTTTTTGAGAGGGACAACACCCTCCAGTACGCGCGCTTGATCGGTGACGTAAGCAACATAAACGGTTTCCTTATCCAATCCGATTTTACGAATATGCGCAATGGCTTGCTCGCACGTCATGTTTTTTTTCAAATCAATGAACTCACTTGTCATAACGCTTCCGGCACAGCCATCGGGGTAGGCAAGAAAGCGATTGATTTCGGCGCGCGTTTCGGGCGGAACAATTTGCATGATTTTGGTAACCATGGAGGCGGGCATTTCTTCCAGCATATCTACCGCATCATCCACAAACAATTCGTCCATAATGGTCAAAATTTCTTTATCGGTCATGCTCCGAATGAGTTCGGTTTGTTGGGTGGCGTCCAGCTCGGCAAATATTTCGGCGGCAATGTCTTTTTTAAATAATCGAAAGACGACCGGGAGACGGTTGGCGGGTAGCTCCGATAAAAAATCGGCAATATCAATAGGAGAAAGTGTATCAATGCGGTGCATAAATGCCGTATATTGCCGATTTTCAAGCAACTCTGTCAGCTCTTCTTTTTCGATTTTTTCGAGTTCGCTCATTTTTTGTACCTCTTTTCCCAACCATTTGCGGGGAAGCGAAAAGACTGCTTTCTCTCGCAGGATTGCTTATTTTGTTAATTGGTTTAAGGTTTCTTGATAAGCATGCAGTTTTTGGATTGCCGCGTCCTTATCGGTTGCCTCCAAAAGATAATAAAATTTGATTTTCGGCTCGGTTCCGGACGGGCGCGCAACAATGACATCTCCGTTTTGCAAACGGTAGTACAGCACATTGGATTTTGGCAGTCCCGTTGGAGAGACGCAATTGTTCTCGGTAAAGGTGCCGGCAAGGTAATCGCCAACCAAAACCACGGGTTCGGAGCCAAATGCCGTTGGCGGTGTTTGACGCATGGAATCCATAAGCGCAGCCATACGAGCCGCACCGTCAAGCCCCTCCATATAAACCTCTTCCGTAACCTCGTAGCAAAAGCCGTAGCGTGCAAACAGGTCATTCAGCGCATCGGAAAGCGTCATACCCTTTGCGCGGTAAAAAGCGGTCATTTCGGTAATGAGCATGGCGGTTACAACCGCGTCTTTGTCGCGCGCATAGGTTCCTTTCAGATAGCCATAGCTTTCTTCAAATCCAAACAGGAAGCTTCCGTTTCCGGTTTTTTCATAATTTTTGATGACTTCGCCGATAAACTTAAATCCCGTCAGCACATTGTGCATTTTAACGCCGTTTGCCAGACAAATTTTTGCGGCAAGCTCACTGGTAACAATGGTTTTTATCGCATACGGATTTTGCGGCATGGTATCGGTTTCACGGTAAGCGGTAATGATATAGTCTATCAAAAGCGCACCCATTTGATTGCCGGTAACGGTAGCAAAGGAGCCGTCCTTTGTACGCGTCATTACACCTACGCGGTCGGCATCGGGATCGGTTGCAACAATCAAATCCGAGTCAACCCGATTTGCCAACTTGATACCGAGCGCAAAAGCAGCCGGATATTCCGGATTCGGTTTTACCACTGTGGGGAAGTTGCCGTCCGTTATCATTTGCTCTTCAACCGTGTAAAGGTGCTTCAGACCGATGCGATGCATAATTTCGGGAACCAGCTTATAGCCGGCGCCGTGAAGAGGGGTATAGACAATGCGCAATTCATCGGCTACTTTTTTTACGGCAGAGGGATTGACGGCTTGTGCCTGTACTGCGGCAAGGTATTTTTCGTCAATTTCCTTTCCGATTACGGTAATCAAGCCCTTTTGAAGTGCCTCCTCATATCCCATGTGTTTTACATCGCGGAAAATATCGAGATGTGCAATTTCATTGCATACGGTATCGGCGTGTTCGGGAGGGAGTTGTGCGCCGTCCTCCCAGTAAGCTTTGTAACCGTTGTATTCTTTGGGATTGTGAGACGCGGTAATGTTGATACCGGCTACGCATTTTAATTCCCGCAGAGCAAAGGAAAGCTCCGGTGTGGGGCGCAGAGAATCAAACAGGTAAACTTGTACGCCGTTTGCGGCAAGCACGCAAGCCGCTGTTTTTGCAAACAGTTGAGAATTGTTGCGGCTGTCAAAAGCAATGGCAACGCCGTCCGCCTGTCTGCCTTCTTTCAAAATCAAGCAGGCAAGTCCTTGCGTGGCGTGGGCAACCGTATGGCGGTTCATGGCATTCATGCCTGTTTTCATCATTTGACGGAGCCCGGCTGTTCCAAAGGTCATTCCGCGGCAAAAACGCATTTCAATTTCTTTTTCGTCCTGCGCAATGTCAAGCAGCTCCTGTTTTTCTTCTTTGGAAAGCGCATCGGAATGCAGCCAAGTTTCGTAATTTTTCATGTAATCCTTCATGGGTTGGGGACCTCCGTGTGGTAAAGTTTTATCATTTGGAATTTGAAAAGCGGAAATATAAGATTAGGATATGTTATTTTTTTGCAAGATATTCACGAAGTGCTTTGGAGAGCTGGTCGGGGCAGGATGTACTTTTCATTCCGCAACGAATTCCTTCCAAGCGTTCAATGGCGTCTTCCAATTTCATGCCGCGTACAAGTGCCGCAACACCT
Source organism: uncultured Ruminococcus sp. (assembly GCA_964470415.1). Lineage (GTDB taxonomy): Bacteria > Bacillota > Clostridia > Oscillospirales > CAG-272 > UMGS1865. The sequence continues at coordinate 2,194 of CAYYCU010000118.1, read as the reverse complement.
TGCGTGTTGCCGGAGCAACCGCCGTGGTATTCTACCTTTTTTACAATTCCGTCCTCCACGTCAATGTCAATGGCACGGGAGCAAACGCCTTTGGTTTGATAAGTAAAATGATCCATTTTTTGTTCCTCTTTTTATTATTTTTTATACGGTTAAGTGCGGATACAATCCGATGATTTCACAAAACGGTGCCTGCATAAACAGGTATAGCAAAAAAGTTGTCAAATTGTTTCTTTCTTCTGTACGCAGTACAATATGGATGTCACGCTTTGACGGCATGTCAATTTGCGGACGGGAATCCGTTTTTTCCGGCGTGAGATTACAAAGCTGTGCCGCATACAGCAGCTCGGCAGGAGAGGGGCGTGCATCTATCGGAGAAGAAAACGCAACATACAGTTCTTTTTTGTTTTTTATAATGCGGCGCGGAACGATATTTCTGCGAAGCAGGGCAAAGCGCGTGGTACGCGAACGGTCCGTTGCCGTAATGTCACAGGTTTCCGCAATTTTTAAATTGTATTGATCTATCAAGCGGAAGAAGCTGTTAAGCGATCCTTCCGTAGAATTTTCAATGGGAAGCATGCAGTATTCACATAACTTGTTATATACTTCCTCGCATGCATCCGGAAAGCTGTGTGTGTAAAACGCGCGCGGGAAAGTCAGCGTATTTGCAAATTGAAGATAGGCGGTATCCGCGTAATTGCTTCTTTGATAAGCAATTCTTCCCGCAGAGCCCGGTCCGGGTTCTTCAACATCCGGAAAGAAGGATTCCGCCGTCAGCCGCGCCTGCATGTGCGGTTGATTTTGAATCTCTTGACAAAGCAAGATTGCTTTCCACACGTTTTGAAAATCATGCAAGCGTTTTAGCATAACGGCATTTTGCGGTAGGGTTTTTACGTGCAATTCCGTTTTAAACAGCGGTTGCATATCCCGCAAAACGGTAATCAGACCGGCGCTTTCGGTAATTTCGGACGTGATTTGTTGGGCAAGTTCGTGCAAATGCGCGATTTCTTGCTCGCAGACAACATCCATACGCAACGCGGTTTCCTGCAAATTGGTATAGATAATGTCTTCGGGCGAATAATAGAGAAATTCTTCCATCTCAAATCATGTCAATCATACCGTAGCTGTCCTTGAGGAATTTTTGCAACTCTTCGGCAGTCAGCTTTCTTTGGGAAAGCAAGGCAAGCTGGTATAGATAAGCGGCGGTTTTTTCTTGCTTGTCGGTATCCATGGCGCCGAGCTTTGCAATCAGCGGGGAAGCGGTATTGATTGTAAGCGTTGCTTCCGTTGGGAAAGCGCTTATGCTTCCCATTCCGGACATTGCATACATTTTCATCATCTCTTCCATACGGCGCGATTCTTCGGAAATGGTGAGAAGAACGGGAACCGAGGAATCCTTGAGCGCGCTGAATGCAACCTTTAGCTTTTCGTTTCCGGAAACCTTTACAAAGAGAGCGGAAAGGTCTTTATCCTCTGCCGCAACATCCTCGCTTTTTAAAGCGCCGGCAATATCGGCGTCAATGCGAACGTATTTGACATCACTGTTGTAATTTTCCAAAATCGACAAAAATTGGGTATCCAACTGCTTTTCCAATACGGCAACCTGAATTCCCTGTGCTTCAAACATGGAGATATACTGTGCCTGCGATGCACGGTCTGCGGTGTAGTATACAATATTTTTGTGCTTTTCCTGTGCCGCTTCCAAATAATCGGCAGTGGTAATAAAGGTTTTGTCGGTAAGCTCCAAAAGCAGGGAGTTTTGTACGCGGTCGTAGAATTTTCTGTCACGCATGCACGCATATTCCACAAAGGTGCGGATGTCGTTCCAAACCTTTTCATATTCGTCCCGCGCCGTATTGCATAAGCTGTTGAGTTTATCGGCAACTTTTTTCACGATGTGAGCCGAGACCTTGGATACATAGGTGTTGTTTTGCAAATAACTGCGGGAGACGTTTAACGGAAGCTCCGGACAGTCCAGCACACCTTTCAGCATCAAAAGATATTCCGGAATCACTTCTTTGATGTTGTCCGCAACAAAAACCTGATTGTAGTAAAGCTTGACTTGTCCTTCAATGGACTCATATTCATTTGTGATTTTGGGGAAATAAAGAATGCCGCGGAAATTAAGCGGATAATCCGCATTTACGTGAATCCAAAACAGCGGCTCTCGGTAGTCATGAAAAACCTTACGGTAAAA
>CAYYCU010000117.1:2931-5038 GCA_964470415.1 uncultured Ruminococcus sp. | reverse complement strand
CTGGAAAAGCTGAAGACTTTGGCAGGCGGCTACGGTGCATTGGTTGCATGTACCGATGTTTCCGGACTGATTCAAAAGGTTGACTTGGATCAACTGGTTCGGGACATTCGGAACGATGGCGCATCTTTGGAGGACTTTATTGATTTCCGCGAATTGGTTACGCACATCGGTATCTCCGATTTGCTGGATGTTGTTCCCGCACGTTTGATTTTTGAGCAGCTTGATAACAGCGAGCTGTTGCAGTTGCTTCGCCTTATTAATATAAAGGAATACATTTTGCCGCTTCTCAAGGTTGTTGCGGGCGATGTAATGAAGAATGTGGATAAGGTAACGCTCAACGGCTATGTTGTTGCCGAGGAGCTGGATTACACGCTGGCGCTCAACTCCGCAGAGTTGGTAAAGGCGGTTGCAAGCCTGATTCCTTCCTTAAATGATATTGCAAACGCAGAGGACGGCAAGCTGTTCTCCGCAACCGTTGGCATTACCTATACGGTAGACGGTACCACAACCGTAAAAGAAAAGAATGTTACCTTTGAGTTTGTTTTGGACGGCGATATTTCGCTTTTGCAAAATGTTGCCGGCAAGCTGGATGCATTGCTCAAGACCTACATCAACTTTGAATTTACCGGCGATACGGTTACGCTTGATGTTTTGGTTCCCGGCGTTGTAACCAAGCTTTATGCAAATATTTTGGATAGTGATAAGCTCTCCGATGACTTAAAAGTAAAACTGCTTTCCATTGCAACCACAGACGGCAACAACGCCGCGGCATTTACCGATGCGCTTACGCTTGCGGATATTGTGGAAATTTTGAACGCAGTGGATCCCGATGAACTCTTTTCCGTACTGACCAACATTTCCTATGTACAAACGGCATTGGAAAAGGTAAGCGAAAAGACCGGTTATCAGCTTTCCGACATTACACTTGACGACCTGGTTGACATTGCGGCGAATGTGCCCAGCATGGAGCGCATTTGCGAAATCATTGCTAACAAGACGGGCAAAGATGTAATGGCTTATATCGAGTCCTTGGCAGTCAAGGCAGATGCAATTGCAGACCGCGCCGAGAAGATTGCGGCAGTACAGACTATTTTGAACCGCGTAGAAGCGAAGTTCAACATTGATGTATCTGCAATTTCCGCGGCGGACATTGTGGACCGCGCAAAGAGTGCACCCATTTCTCAAACGGTTTCCGATGTAATCAAGGCAAAGATCGGTGTGGATATCAAAGCGGTTTTGGATACGTATACCGTAGCCGAGCTCAAAGAACTTGCCGTTGATAAAATTGCGACCAAAGAAGACACTTATAATAAGGTAAAGAATTACCTGCTTACAATTATCGATTTGCTTCCCGAAAAAGCGGCAAATACCAGCCTTGCCGACCTCTACCGTGAAAACGGTGTGTTTGGCGGAAGCGGCAGCATTACCGTTGACGCAAAAGCAATTGTGGAAAAGGTTGTAAACAAAGTTGTTTCCAAGCTCGGACTTTCTTCCGATGCGGCTTCGGCTTTGCTTGGACGCATTGGTGTCGGTACGGTTACCGTAAACCTCAATGCAACCGTTCGTTTCCAAAATCTTTACGAAATCGTTTATATGAACCGCGAGGGTACGGGTACCGAGCTCTTTAAGGCGTACCTGCCGGTTGGCGCAGACCTCAACGTATTCCGCTATGCGCCCGATATTACCGGTTATAATTTTGTGGCGTGGACCGATGCGGACGGCAATGAAGTTTCGGTTATGCCCGACCATGATGTAACGGTTTATGCAGACCGTAATACCGTAGCAATTGAATTTGTTGACGAAAACGGCGACCGTCTTGGCGTTATCAATGCCAAGGAAGGCGATACGCTGGCAGATTTGGACGCCGCGCTCCTCAACCAAATTCTTGCAAAGGTTGATTACTCCGACAAAGAAGTTCTCAATCATTTGTACAACAGCTTTAAGCTTGCATACTATACCGATTACAAGACCGCATCGCAGAGCCGCGTATTTAAAAATACGGCGCTCAACGGCGCAAAGGGCGGCACCGTTACCCTGTATGTGGTAGCAATGCCCGACTATTTCTTAAGCTTTGACGATGAAAAGATTGAGTACACCGTTACCGAAA
>CAYYCU010000117.1:0-2831 GCA_964470415.1 uncultured Ruminococcus sp. | reverse complement strand
CCCGACTATTTCTTAAGCTTTGACGATGAAAAGATTGAGTACACCGTTACCGAAAACGATGGCGCGTATGTATTAACCGTAAATCAGTTGTCCACTGCTTTCGCGTTGAATTTGGATAATGCACATCTGTTAAAGCGCGCAAGCGGAGCCGATACGGTTTCCCTGACCGTGGCCGTAAAGAACGGCTACGAAGTGCTGAAGCTTGCGGATGCAACATTGGCACAGCTTTATAATGCAACTGCCAACCGTGTTGTGTTCCATTACCAACAGGCAAACGGCGTAACCGATTCCTTTAAGAATACTGCATATGCAACTGTGAATGATGCCGCGTTCTACACCTTCTCCATTCAAACCGATGGTGTTGCATTTGCAAACGCATTTGCAGAGCCCATTCGCATTCGCGTTCCTTACGCAGCAGCGGTTGCAAGCAACGCCGAAGCAGGTGAAATTGCAACGCGTGTTCATACCGTAAATGCTGCCGGTTCCCGCGATTGGATGCAGGGCGGCGTTGAAGAAATCGGCGGCGAAAAGTACGTTTGGTTTGACGCACAGCACTTCTCCGATTATGTTATCGCAAACGAGTACCTGCTGGATTTGACCGTTACCGATGGCACAAATCCGATTACAGGTTCTATTCAAAACACCAACCAAGCAGATATTTATTATCCTGCAGGCATGGTTTTGAATTTGACCTTCGACCTTCCTGCTGGCTATGAGGTTCAAAGCATTACCGTCAAGTATGCGTTGAACGGTGCGGATGTAGAGACGGATTACAGTGAGGGCGCTCGCTTTACAATGCCTGCGGCAGCCGTTGAGATGACGGTTACCGTAAGATTTGGACATTACTTCATTTATTATATTGTCGGCAACCGGGTTGTTGCAACACAGGAGCACACCTTGGAAGACCGCGATGCCTTTATGGCAGGCACGCTGACAGAGGCAGACTTCTTGAAGTCCTTTGCAGATCTGACAAGCGGCGTAACGCCTGCTGCCGGATACCTTACAACCGGTAGTTGGGTAGGCTTCCGTCAAGAGTTTGTCGGCGATAAAGATATGTATGTAACGCCTAAATGGGATCTCATTCAGTACAAGGTTGTATTTGAAAACGCAACGACCTTTGAGGGCGTAACCGTTGAGAACTATGCAACGCTTGTGACAGAGCCTGCTGTTCCTGCCGGAGATGCCGGAACGGTTGGCAAGTGGGAAGCATATGATTTGAGTCAGCTTGCAACCAAAGCAGATGCAACCCATGTTTATACCATTCATGCAAATTACAGCACCAAGCTGTATTACACGGTTTCTACCGATGCCAACGCAACCGTTGACTGCGAGAACGGATTGGCTCAATACGGTTCTCTTGTAACCGTAACCGCACAGCAAATCAACGGTTATACCGCAACCATTGTAGCAAAGGATGCAAAGAATAACGAAATTACCGTTACCGATGGCACATTTACCATGCCGGCGTCCAATGTATATGTTTCTGTTGTCTATACGGCAAAAACGCTTCATTACACTGTTCGCGGCGAGTTGGTATCTTCCAATTCCACAGGCTTTACCCCCGAATTGTCTATTGAAGATTCTGCACCTTACGGTACAACGGTAACCTTTACGGTAACGTTGGAAGCAGGCCAAATTATGCTCGTTGCACCTGCCGGATGCGAGTTGGTGTCTTCTACCAATCAAAACGGTACGGTTACATTGGTTTATGCGTTCAAACTGGAGAACGACAATACCGAAATCACTTATAAAGTGGGACGTTCTGTTTTGGCTTTGTTCAGAATATTCAACGGCAAACTCTTTACAGGTGACGGCAATCCCGAAAGCTCCGTAAAGGATGTATCTTTCAAGGCATGGTCCTCTACGGTTGCAGGTTCTCTGGCGTTTGCAATCTTTACAATAAACAGCGCACCGCAATCGCTGTTGTGGCTGTGGATTCTGTTGGCAGTTGTACTGTTCATCTTGATTATTGCAGTTTTGTACGCATTGTACATCACCGGCAAAATTAAGAAGCCTTTGTTCCTGTTGCGCTTTGTAGCATGGCTTGTTGGCTTGTTCTTCTCGCTCTGCTTGGCAATTTCCGCTTTGGGATTGAAGATTGCGCACCTGTTTGGTAAGAGCGACAATCCCGATGATTATGGCTTTGAAAATGAGCCGCATCCGGAAACGACACTCCCTGCAGAAGAAGCTACCGAAGAAACAACCGAGGAAGCACCCGAAGAGGTAACCGAGGAAGTTACCGAGGAAGTAGTTGAAGAAGCTACCGAAGAAGCAGCCGAGGAAGTAGCCGAGGAAGCAACCGAAGAAGCAACCGAAGAGGTAACCGAAGAAGCTACCGAAGAAGCTACCGAAGCAGTAGCCGAGGAAGCAACCGAGGAAGCAACCGAGGAAGCAACCGAGGAAGCAACCGAGGAAGTTACCGAGGAAGTAGTTGAAGAAGCTACCGAAGAAGCAACCGAGGAAGCAACCGAAGCAGTAGCCGAGGAAGCAACCGAGGAAGCAACCGAGGAAGTAACCGAGGAAGTAACCGAGGAAGCTACCGAGGAAGTTACCGAAGAAGTGACCGAGGAAACATCCGAAGAAGTAACCGAGGAAGTAACCGAGGAAGTAACCGAGGAAGCTACCGAGGAAGCAACCGAGGAAGTAACCGAAGAAGCTACCGAGGAAGCAACCGAGGAAGTAACCGAAGAAGCTACCGAAGAAGCTACCGAAGAAGCTACCGAGGAAGCTACCGAGGAAGCTACCGAAGAAGCTACCGAGGAAGTAACCGAAGAAACATCCGAAGAGGATGAAAAAAATAATTAATCCATAACGGAAAAAGCGGGGTGTCG
>CAYYCU010000116.1:0-5049 GCA_964470415.1 uncultured Ruminococcus sp. | reverse complement strand
CAACAGACGCGGGGATCCTGAACTACCTCAGGGGCAAGACCTTTGAGGTCACGGACGTCCCCTTCCGGGAGAAATATTTTGGGAAATAACGCTATCCCCGCCGCACGGCGGGGACTTTTTTATTTCCTTGCAGGGAGTGCAGTGATTTTCTCCTTCGCGAGGGAGCTCTTTGCAATCCCGGTACGCGGGATCGGCTCTCCCCGCAATGCCTGCGGGGGAGATGCGTGTGGGGTGAAGGGTTCTCTTTCTGCTAAAGAGAACCCCTCCCCCCACACCCCCCACAAGAGAAAGGCTTTTTATCAGCTTCCGTCAGTCCGTACCGACCAACCAAGTCGTACCTACCGGTGAGTGCGCGTTGCTTGTCGACTTGACCTGCTCCTATTCCCCGCTGCCGCTCTGCGGTGGTGGACGGTAGATCTTCCGAATAATGTCAAGTTGGAAGTTGCCACTTGCCACGTTGCTCGTCGGAAAAACTGCCGACAAGATAGGCAGAGCGGCAGGTAGGAGCAGCGGCAAATCGTCAAGCACCGCGCATTAGCTTCTCCGTAAGGCTGGCAATCGACCGGCAAATGCTGCGCGAGCACCCCAAAAAGTCTTTCTCTTGGAGGGTACCAAGGGAGGCCATTCTCTTTCACGCTAAGAAAGAGAATGGTCTCCTTTGGCGTTCTTTCCCGTAGGTACTGCGGGAAGCTGGTGCTTCCGCACTGGAATTACACCGCGCTTGCTCCCCTGGCACATCTTCTGCTGCGCGCCGTGCAGAAGAAAAAGGAGTTTGCACTCCCGCACGGAAGAAAAGCAACCGTCCCGCGCGGGATAGAAGCAACCAGCCCCGGCTGGGATACAGCCGGGACTGGTTTCGCTTTTTCAGTTTGCCTTGACCTTGATCCAGCGCTCGGCCAGGGCCTTCTTCTGGATGTCGTTATAGTGGAAGACCTCGTCCTTCTCGTAGCCGCTGCGGGGCATATAGGCGGGGTTGTCGGCATAGAGATCCTCGCTGCTGCTCATCTCCTCCACCACCTCGGCGTGGGGAGAGGTATAGCCCACATACTCGGAGTTGTCATAGGCCGCCTCATAGGTCAGCATATAGTTGATGAACTCATGCGCCAGCAGGGGATTTTCCGCGTTCCGGGGGATCACCATGCAGTCGTACCAGATGTTGGTGCCCTCGGTGGGCATGAAGAAGCTCATCTCCTCGTTCTCGTCCAGGATGACGGTGGCATCGCCAGAATAGACGATGGCGATGTCCTTATAGCCGTTCATCATACCGTCGATGACCTCGTCCGTCACATAGGTGGGGGCCATGGTGCCATTCATTTGCAGCAGCCACTCATAGGCCGCCTGGATCTCATCCGGGTCATCCGTGTTCATGGAGTAGCCGAGAGACTTGAACGCGGGCATGAAGGAGTCACGCTCGGAATCGTAGATATAGACTCTTCCAGCGTAGTCGGTGTTCCGCAGGATCTCCCAGCCCTGCTCCTCCACCACGGCGGGGTCTACGTTCTCGTGGTTATAGACAAGGCCCACGCTGCCCCAGAAATAGGGCACGGAATAGGTGTTGTCCGGGTCGAAGCTCAGGTTTTTCACCGCATCGGAGAGGTTCTCCATATTGGGGATCAGGCTGAGGTCCAGCTCCTGCAACATATCCAGCTGCATCAGCCGCTCGATCATATAGTCCGAGGGAATGACCACATCGTAGGCGTCGCCCGCCTGGAGCTTGGTGTACATCATCTCGTTGGAGTCAAAATACTCGATGATGACGTTCACGCCGAACTCCTTTTCGAAGTTGCTGATGACATCCTCGCCCAGATATTCGCCGGTGATATAGAGCTTCAGAGTGTCGGAGCCGTATTGTTCGATGGCCTCCTGACGCTTGCGGTCATCGGAGCTGAGCGTTCCGGCCACAACGCCCACCACGGCGATGACCAGCACCGCCGCAGCGGCAAGGGCCATCCTCCGGCGGGGAGCGGAGGCCGTGCCCGCCTTCTTTCCCCGCTTGGCGCGGAGGATGGGCACCAGATTCACAACGCCGAGAGCGAAGGTGATGAGCAGGATCACCAGCGTGGAGAGAGCGTTGATGGAGGGGTTGACGCGCTTAGACATGGTGTAGACCAGAATGGAGATGTTCTGCACGCCGTTGCCCGTGACGAAATAGGAAATGATGAAATCATCGAAGCTCATGGTGAAGGCGATGAGCGCACCGGAGACGATGCCGGGGCGGATCTGGGGCACGATGACCTTCACGAGGGCCTGAAAGGGCGTGGCACCGAGATCCATGGCCGCGTCGATGAGATTCGGGTCGAGAGAGCGGAGCTTCGGCGTGACGGAGAGCATCACATAGGGGATGCAGAACATGATGTGCGCCAGCAGCATGGTGAAGAAGCCTTTCTTCACCGCGAGAGCGCTGAAGAAGATCAGCAGGCTGATGGCGGTGACGATGTCCGGGTTCATGACGGGCAGCTGGTTCACGCCCTCCACCAGCTGCTGCACCACCTTCTTCGACTTGGAGAGGCCGATGGCGGTGATGGTGCCCACGACGGTGGAGACCGCCGTGGCGATGACGGCGATGAGCACGGTATAGAGCACGGCCTCCATCATGGTGGAATCGGAGAACATCTTTTCATACCACCGAAGCGAGAAGCCGCCGAAGGAGGTCAGCGAACGGGAATCGTTGAAGGAAAAGATGATGATATAGACGATGGGCAGATAGAAGAACAGCAGCGTCAGTGCCAGCAGCAGCTTGGAGCCAAGTCCCTGTTTCTTTGTCATGGGCTCACTCCTTTCCCGCCGATGCCGGCTGCACGTCCGCCTTATTGGTCAGCCACATGGAGAACATGATGATGAGCGCCATGATAAGGCTGATGGCGCTGCCGAAGTTCCAGTCGCCCGCCGTGAGGAACTGCGTCTCGATGATGTTGCCCACGAGGACATACTGGCCGCCGCCCAGCAACTTCGGAATGAAGAAGCTGGAGACCGCGGGCAGGAACACCAGCGTGATGCCGCTGATGATGCCGGGGACGGAGAGGGGCAGCGTGACCCGCAGGAAGGTCTGCACCCGGCTGGCACCCAGATCCGCCGCCGCCTCCAGCAGGCTCTTATCCATCTTGGCAAGGGAGGTATGGATCTGCAGGATCATAAAGGGGATGAAGTTATACACCATACCGAGGATCACGGCGAAGCTGGTGTGCAGCATCTCGATGGGGCCGATGCCGAAAAAGCCCAGGATGCGGTTCAGCACACCGTTATCCTGCAAAATACCCATCCACGCATAGGTACGCACCAGCATGTTGATCCACGTGGGCATGGTGATGAGCAGGATCATGAGCATATTGCTCTGGCTGGGGAGCTGGGCGATGATATAGGCAACGGGATAGCCCAGCGCCACGCAGATCACCGTGGTGATGACGGCGATGTAGAGCGAGCGGCCCAGCACCTCCATAAACACGGAGTCGGTGACGAAGCGGCGGAAATTGTCGAGAGAAAACTTGAAGGTGGAGACGTCGTTGCCGTCCACCGTGAAGGCGTACAGCAGGATCAGCAGCATGGGGATCACGATCATGACGCTGATCCATGCTACATACGGGTACGCCATGGAGCGGAATCTTTTCATCAGCTGATCCTCTCCTTCTCCATCACATGGATATCCTCGGGGCGGAAGCTGAGACCCACTTCCTCCCCCTCCTCATAGCAGCGGGGCGTGGCCACCAGATACTCATAGCCCTTGGTGGAGAAGGTGATGGGATAGGCACCGGGCTGGATGGTCTCCCAGTCGAAGTCGTAGCGCACGTCGGTGATGGTGACCTCCGCGCCGTCCTCCAGGCTCCAGGCCGAGGCGTTGGCCCAGGTCTTCAGGTCGGTATCGAGCGCCATACTGTCGATGATATCGTCGGTCTTTACGAAGAAGTTCATAGCGTAAATTTCCTCGCGGAAGACCTTGCTGACCACGCGATTCTCGTCCTTGACGATGCACTGCACGGTGATGGAGGTACCGGCAGCGGTGGTAAAGGTGACGGGATAGCGCCCCGGCTCCTTTTTGATCTCGTATTCCACCTCGCGGATGGAGACGGGCTCCTCGGTCTCGGAGTCCCATGCCTCCGCCGCCGCGAGAGCCACGATGTCCGCGTCCTCGAACTCGTCGATATCGCTGAGATCCAGATAGAAGGTGTTGGCGGAGATCTTCTCGCCCTTTTCCTCGTTGTAGACGGGCTTATCCTCGGAGACGTACATATTCACGGTGATGGAGGTGCCCACGCGGGTCTCCACGATGGTCTCGTAGTGCATCCCCTTGAAGATCTGGGACTTGACGATGCCCTTCAGCATGCCCTGCTCACGGGGCACGATGTTCAGATGCTCAGGACGGATGACCACGTCCACCTTCTCATTCTTCTCATAGCCGCGGACACGGCAGGGGAAGCGCTTGTCCTCGAACTGCACTACATCGTCCTCCGGCATGATGCCGTCGATGATGTTGGTCTCGCCGATGAAGCGGGCCACGAACTGGTTGACAGGCTTGCGGTAAATTTCACCGGGAGCGCCGATCTGCTGGATCTCGCCGTCCTTCATCACCACGATCTTGTCGGACATGGTCAGTGCCTCCTCCTGATCGTGGGTGACGAAGATGAAGGTGATGCCCACCTCCTGCTGGATCTGCTTGAGCTCGTGCTGCATCTCCTTGCGGAGCTTGAGATCCAGCGCACCGAGGGGCTCGTCCAGCAGCAGAACGCTGGGCTCGTTCACAAGAGCGCGGGCGATGGCGATACGCTGCTGCTGACCGCCGGAAAGCTCGGTGACGTTGCGCTGGGCATAGTCCTCCAGATTCACAAGGCGCAGCATACGCATGACCTTCTGCTCGATGACATCCTTGGGGGTCTTCTTGATCTTCAATCCGAAGGCGATGTTGTCGAACACGTTCATGTGGGGAAACAGGGCGTATTTCTGGAAGACGGTGTTGATCTCCCGCTGATAGGGGGGCACCTTGGCGATATCCTCGCCGTCGAAGATGACCTGCCCCTCGGTGGGCTGCAAAAAGCCGCCGAGGATGCGCAGGAGCGT
>CAYYCU010000115.1:0-5076 GCA_964470415.1 uncultured Ruminococcus sp. | reverse complement strand
GAGCCGGGCAGTGGGGAACTGCGCTTTCCATGGCCTGCGCCTATTTGGGGTTGGAGTGTAAGGTATATATGGTAAAATGCTCTTATGAGCAAAAGCCTTTTCGCCGCGAGGTGATGCGTACCTATGGGGCTTCCGTTACGCCTTCTCCCTCTATGGAGACTGCCATCGGCAAAAAAATTCTTGCCGAACATCCCGGTACAAACGGCAGTCTTGGGTGTGCCATTTCCGAGGCGGTAGAAAAGGCAACGCAGACAGAGGGCTACCGTTATGTACTCGGCAGCGTGCTCAATCAGGTGATGTTGCACCAATCCGTCATCGGATTGGAGACCAAAATTGCAATGGATAAATACGGAATTCGTCCCGATATGATTATCGGATGTGCCGGCGGCGGCTCCAATCTCGGCGGTTTGATTGCGCCCTTTATGCGGGAAAAGTTACGGGGAGAAGCCGATTATCAAATCATTGCGGTAGAACCCGCGTCCTGTCCAAGCCTTACGCGCGGAAGCTATGTGTACGATTACTGTGATACGGGTATGGTTTGCCCGCTTGCCAAAATGTACACCTTGGGCAGCGGATTTATTCCTTCTCCCAATCATGCGGGCGGTTTGCGCTATCACGGAATGTGTCCCACGCTTTCTCAACTTTACGATGATAAGCTGATGGGAGCAAGGTCGGTCAAGCAGACCGATGTATTTGCCGCGGCGGAGGATTTTGCGCGTGTGGAGGGCATTCTTCCGGCACCGGAAAGTGCACATGCCATTTGCGTTGCAATGGACGAGGCGCTCAAGTGCAAAGAGACGGGAGAAGAAAAGACCATTTTGTTCGGCTTGACCGGAACCGGATATTTTGATATGATGTCTTATGAAAAATTTCATGACGGCAAAATGACCGATTATGTTCCGACTGATGCGGAAATACGGGAAACATTAAAAAAGCTTCCCGTTACAGAATAATTTTTGGGGGCGTCGCGCTTTGCGGTGCCTCTTTATTATTTTTTATAAAATTACCAAAAACCTATTGACATTTTTACTTTTGTGTGCTATCATATTAGCATGCTAAAGTGCTAAAGAAAATCATGAAACCGGAAAGGAGCGGTGCGTACCGTGAATTTGCATGAAACAGAAGGGTTTCGCCTGTTGGCTCGGGCGTTGCTTGCTTTGGAAAACGAAGCGGAATGTGTTGATTTGTTGGAGGATTTGATGACCAAAAAAGAAATGGAAGATATTGCGCAACGCCTTTTGGTGGCGCAAATGCTTTCCAAGCAGGCGGTATATAACCAAATTTCGGAAGAGACCGGAGCCAGTACCGCTACCATAAGCCGTGTCAACCGCGCTTATCATTACGGAACGGGCGGTTATGCAAAAATTTTGGGAAAGATTGGCGGAAAAACGGAATGAATTTATCGGACGGTTTGCTGAAAAATGAGGAAAAAGCACTTTTTCAATTGCGGGAATTGTATGAGCAATACGGGTACACGCGTTACAAGGTCAGCAAATTTGAGGAATACGACTTGTATGCGAACAACAAAAATTTTTTAATCAGTGAAAACATTTTGACATTTACCGATACCAACGGCAAGCTGATGGCGTTGAAACCGGATGTTACACTTTCCATTGTAAAAAATATCAATGCCAACCGTACGGACATGCATAAACTTTATTACAACGAAACGGTTTACCGTACCTCATCGGGTTCCAACGGTTTTCATGAAATTATGCAAACGGGATTGGAATGTATCGGCAAGGTTGACCTGTATTCCATTTGCGAAGTTTTGACATTGGCGCAAAAAAGTCTTGCTTTGATTTCCGAGGACTATATTTTGGATGTTTCTCACATGGGCTTTTTAATCGGCTTTTTGGAGACGGCAGAAATTGAGAATGACGGCGTCAAAAGGCTGTTGGCGTATATGGAAAACAAAAATGTTTCCGCCATTCGTTTATACTGCGCCGAAAACGGCATTCCTTTTGAAACCGCAGATGCCATTTGCGAATTGACCATGCTTTACGCACCGCTGTGCGATGCTTTACCGAAATTAAAGAAATATGTTCGCGGCAAAAAAATGCAGGAGGCTTACGACCAGCTTTCTGGTGTCGGCTACGTTCTCAGCGCAACCGATTGCAAAAAACGCTTATATTTGGATTTTTCCATGGTCAACGATATGAATTATTATAACGGCATTATTTTTCGCGGATTTTTAAACGGTATTCCGGACGGCGTGCTGTCGGGCGGACGGTATGACAGTTTGCTTCGCAAAATGGGAAAGCAATCGGACGCAATCGGCTTTGCGGTCTATTTAAATACACTTTCTCAATTGCATGCCGAGTCGGAGCAGTACGATGCCGATGTGCTTCTCATTTACAATCCGCAGGCAGAACCGGACAAGGTTTTAAAAGCCGCAAGCCGTTTGCGAGCAACGAACAAACGGGTATTGGTGCAAACCGAAAAAACGGAGGGAATCCGTTTTCGAGAGTTGATTTATTTAGATGAAAACGGAACGGAGGTGCCGCAAACCGTATGATTAACATTGCATTGCCAAAAGGACGGCTTGGAGAAAAGGCATACCGAATTTTTGAACAGGCGGGATATGAATGTCCCTCCATCCGTGAAGAGAATCGGAAGCTGATATTTGAAAATGCCGAAAAGGGCGTTCGCTATTTTTGGGTAAAGCCGTCCGATGTTGTCATTTACGTGGAACGCGGTGCGGCAGACATCGGAATTGCCGGCAAGGACATCATTCTGGAGTATGAACCGAACATTTACGAACTTGCGGATTTGGGAATCGGCAAATGCCGTATGGCGGTAGCATGCAAAAAGGATTTTTACGATAGCCGTGACCGCACCCTGCGTGTTGCAACCAAATTTCCGCACATTGCCCGCAGTTATTATAACGGCATCAGCCGTGAGATTGATATTATTAAGTTGAACGGCTCTATTGAACTTGCCCCGATTCTCGGACTTTCCGATGTGATTGTCGATATTGTGGAAACCGGAAAAACACTGCTGGAAAACAATTTGGAGCCGCGGGAAACGATTGTTGAAATCAGTGCACGGTTGGTGGCAAACAAGGTGAGCTATAAATTCAAAAATGATCAGATTTGCACATTGTGCCGCGATATTTCCGCAATGCTGCCGCAAATCCAAACCCAAAAGAAAGGTTGAACCGAATATGATTCGCATTTATCAATACGGAGAAACCGAGGACGCACAGATTTTTGCCCGTAACGAAGCAAAAGCCGATGTTGCCTCCGCAGTGTCCGAGATTATTGAAAACGTAAAAACCAACGGTGACAGTGCGCTGTTGGAGTATTGTGAAAAATTTGATAAAGTCCGTCTTTCCTCATTGGAGGTCAGTGCCGAAGAGATTGATGCCGCAATGCATGCAGTCGATTCCGAAGTCATTCGCGTAATGAAACGGTCTGCAAAAAACATTTGCACTTTTCACCAAAAGCAAATTCGCAACAGCTTTGTTATGCAGGAGACAAACGGCGTTGTCATGGGGCAGAGAATCCTGCCGATTGAGCGCGTTGGAATTTATGTTCCGGGCGGTACGGCACCGCTATCCTCTTCTGTGCTGATGAATGCCATTCCCGCCAAACTCGCAGGCTGTAAAACGGTTGTTATGGTGACACCGCCATCAAAAGACGGACGGGTACACCCCTCCATTTTGGCGGCGGCAAAAATTGCAGGCGTTGACCGTATCTTTAAGGTCGGTGGGGCACAGGCGGTGGCGGCACTGGCATACGGCACCGAAACGGTTCCCGCGGTAGATAAAATCGTTGGTCCGGGCAACGCTTTTGTAGCGGAAGCCAAAAAGCAGGTGTTCGGTAAAGTGGCCATTGATATGATTGCCGGACCGAGCGATATTTTGGTTGTCGCAGACGCAACCTGTAATCCCGAAATTGTTGCGGCGGACCTGCTGTCTCAAGCCGAGCATGATAAACTTGCTACCTCAATTTTGGTAACCGACTGCGCACCGCTGGCATATGCGGTGTCCGATGCGTTGGAACGGCAAATTACCAAGCTTCCGCGCTTTGCAATTGCGCGCGCTTCCATTGATAACAACGGAAAAATCATTATTACGAAAGATTTGTCGCAGGCAATTGAAATTGCAAATAAAATTGCCCCCGAACATTTGGAGCTTTGCGTAGATCAGCCGTTTGATTATCTTGCCGATATCCGTCATGCCGGCTCCGTATTTCTCGGCAAGAACTGTCCGGAGGCGTTGGGAGACTATTTAGCCGGTCCCAACCATACCCTGCCAACCGGCGGAACCGCTCGCTTTTCCAGTCCGCTTTCGGTCGATGATTTTGTTAAAAAATCGCAGTTTACTTACTACACCGCGCAAGCCCTGGAAGCCGTTGCAGAAGATGTGGCTTTGTTTGCAACACAGGAGGAACTGACGGCGCACGCTGCAAGTGCGCTTTCCCGTTCAACAAAAAAATTATAAAAACCTTTATTGTGGAAGGATGATATCATGAGCCGTTTTTTGGCAAACCGCTATGCAGACCTTGAGGCATATACGCCGGGAGAGCAGCCGACCGATCAAAAATATATCAAGCTGAATACCAACGAGTCTCCGTTTCCGCCGTCCCCCGGTGTGATTCAAGCCGTATCCGGCGATGCCGTGCGAGATTTACGACTTTATTCCGATCCGGAATGCGGGACTTTGCGAGAAAAAATTGCAAAACGGTTCGGCTTTCAAAAAGAAAATATATTTGTATCAAACGGTTCGGACGATATTCTCAATTTTTCTTTTATGGCATTTTGCGATGGGCACGCATGCGGTGTGGCGTTTCCCGAAATCAGTTACGGATTTTATCAGGTCTACGCGGATCTTCACGGCGTTGATGTAAAAAAAATACCGTTGCAAGACGATTTTTCAATTTGTCCTGCCGATTATTACGGAATTGACCGCACCATTGTCATTGCCAACCCCAATGCGCCAACCGGAATGGCAATCTCACGGGCGGAAATCGAACGTATTTTGCGCGCCAATCCGAATCATGTTGTAATTATTGATGAAGCATATGTCGATTTCGGAGCGGAGAGCTGTGCGGAGCTTGTTCATCAATATGA
>CAYYCU010000114.1:0-5131 GCA_964470415.1 uncultured Ruminococcus sp. | reverse complement strand
ATTGAAATATTTACTCTCCGATTTGTTCATTACGTCTCCTTTTCGAGAGCATATAAAGCGATATCACTATCACGGCAATGTACAGTCCCGTACCCGTGAGCGTGTTCATGAGCTGTCGGTACTCCGCTCCGCCTGTCGAAAACTTCGATATCAGTGCGTTTTGCAGGCCGAGTATCGACACAAGTGCCGACACGAGATTCATTGCCTTTGCAGCCGAAAGCAGGGGACTTCCGAGCTTTTTGAATTTCACGACATTTATTATCGCAAGGGTCAGCATATAAAAGGTGTAGGTCGCGGCGGCATATATCGTGTAGCCGGGGTAAACGATACGGTCTCGGTGCGTATCATGAGCAGTATCATACCACCCAAGGGAATATCGAGTAAAAGCAAAAGCCATGCGGTACGGCGATAGGCTTTGTGCTCATCGCCGTTTTTCCGTTTTGATACCGCAAGTCCCATTCTGATAAAGCCCAGCATGAGGAAATACGCCGCCGTCGACACAAGCCACACCGAGGAGTATATCACACCTATGACGGCTCTGAAAATACCGTACAGGAGATTTGCCGTCATGCCCTGATTATTCCGACACCGCTCCTGTATACTTTGTCGTGCAGATATCTGTCGCCCGTTTCCGTGGCGGCGATTTTTTTGATAAGCTTCATTCTCCCTCGCTTATTTCTTTTGCAAGCTCCACTATCTCAAAGGCGTACTTTGCCTTGCCCTTAGAGAGGAGCTTCTTGTAGATCGGATAGTTTACGCCGACACCGATCATGCCGACGACGCCAATGACAATTCCGAGTATCATGCTGTCTCCGATGACGCCCATCGCAAGGCACATGCCCGTTCCGAAAATGAGCGTAAAGATTATGCCGAATGTGAAAGCGAAAATGTTTGCAGGCTGCTTTGCCTTGCGGTCAAGCTTTCTGAGTGCGACTACCTTGGAGTCGTTTTTCGGTGCGTATTCGTTTGCAAGCTGTTCTGCATAGATCTTGTCGGTGTTCATTATTATATCTCCTTTTTTGTTTTACAATCGTATTGTAGCAAACAAAAAGCAAAAACCGAACAACACCCTTTCGCATTTCTGTTGATTTAAGAAAAATCTCCGCCGTAGCGGAGATTTTTCGTTACGCTTCGCAAAGCTTTAAAATTACCCGAACCATTTTTTCCATAGACTGTACGGGGATGCACTCGTGTACACCGTGGAAGTTCATGCCGCCGGTTGACAGATTGGGGCACGGCAGTCCATCATATGACAGCCTTGCTCCGTCGGTGCCGCCTCTTATCGGTGCGACATTGGGCTCAATGTCCACTTCACGGAAGGCGTTTTTCGCATTCTCGACAAGATCCATATGCGGCAGTATCTTTTCACGCATATTGTAGTAGCTGTCCTTCATGCAGAGTTCGAATGTGCCCTCGCCGTAAACGCCGTTCATATAGGCGCAGAGATTTTCGATAAAACGCTTTCTCGCTTCAAATTTGTCTCTGTCGTGGTCACGGATTATCATTGCGACCCTTGCTTTTGTCTCGTTGGCATCGATATCGGAGACATGGTAAAAGCCCTCATAGCCCTCCGTATGTGCCGGAGTTTCCGCCTGCGGCATACGGGATACGAAGTCCACAGCCAAAAGAGCAGCATTCTTCATCTTGTTTTTCGCTTCACCGGGATGGATATTTACACCGTTTACCGTGACTATCGCAGATGCTGCGTTGAAGTTTTCATACTCAAGCTCACCGAGCTCACCGCCGTCGACGGTGTATGCGGCTTTGGCTTTGAAGCGTGCAAAGTCAAAGTGATCCGCACCGCAGCCTATCTCCTCATCGGGAGTAAAGCATATTGCCACAGCCTTATGCGGTACTTCGGGATGCTCTTTGAGATACTTTGCCGCAGTGACTATCTCGGCAATGCCGGCTTTATCGTCCGCACCGAGAAGCGTAGTTCCGTCGGTGATTATAAGCTCCTGTCCAACATACTTTTTAAGCGCGGGGAACGAATCCGCCTTTATATGACCTGCGTCACCGCCCTCGTACTTTATGATACGGGGCTTTATGTTTTTACCCTCTGCGTCTGGCGAAGTATCCATATGTGCGATAAAGCCTATCGCTTCCGCTCCATCGACGTTTGTCGGAAGATAAGCGTAAACTCTGCCGTATTCGTCAAGCGTCACATCCGACAGTCCGATATCGCCGAGCTCCTTTTCGAGATACTTACCGAGCTCAAGCTGTCTTGCGCTTGAGGGTACGGAGGTCGAATTTTCATCTGAGGTCGTATGGAACGAAACGTACTTTAAAAATCTTTCGATAACTTCGGTCATAACAATCCTTTCTCACCGATAACGGTGATGCCTTGCTTTTTCAAGAGTTCTGCGGTAACGCCGTCACCCGAGACAAGCGTTCCCGTGAAGCTGCCGTCATAGATATATCCGCTGCCGCATGACGGGCTGTGTTCTTTCAAAAGTGCTTTCTTAATGCCGAAAAGCTCGCACAGCCGCAGTGCTGCCGCCGCTCCCCTGTTATACTGCTCCGTAACGTCCGTTCCGTTTTTTGCGAAAACGCCGCCGTCACGGCGCTCCGAGGGCAGTCTCGGTGTGGTCAGACCGCCGTACGCTTCGGGGCATACGGGTACAAGCTCGTATTCCTCGCACAGCTTTTCGAGAACATTCTGCGGCAGGGTATTCGACCCGCCGTCGTATTTGCAGTTAACGCCCAGGAGACAGGCGGATATAAGCAGTTTTTCTTTCATCGTCTCATCCCCACCATTGCACCCGCTGCGCCGCCTATAACTCTTGTCAGCAGTACGGTGTTGTTGCTCAGGGACACGCCCGACGCTATCTCTCCGCTTATGTAGAGGACGAGAATTATTATAAAGGTGATGGGAATGTGTCCGTTACGCATATCGGCAAGCGATGCCATGACGATGAGCATGAACACCACCGCTCCCGCTCCCATGAGCGTTCCCGGGAAGAACAGGTAGTGGATTATGCCGGACACTATCGCCGTAACGACTATGCCGCCCAAAAGATTTCCGCTGCCGTAACGCTGCTCAAGCGTCGGAGAAAGCAGCAGTATCATCATGGAGTTCGAGATGAACGCCGCATAGCTCGAATTGCCGAGGACATGGAGCAGAAACCGCGGATAAGTCAAAAGATCGCTCAGGGATGAGTGCCAACAGGAAAACAAAAGAGCGTTCGTTCCGCCGACGTATTTTTCCAGCATCAGCACACCGAAAGACAAAATGACAAAGGTCAGCGCCACAGGTGAGTTGTACTGAAATCTGACCATCTTTTTCATTTCAGATTCTCCAATGCTTTCCTGTAATGCTCGGCAGTCTTATCGTCAAAGCAGACCATGCGCACACGCTCTATTTCGGGGTGCTCACAGAGATACTCGGCGATCGTTTTTACGGCAATGGGCGCCGCAAGCTCCAGCGGAAACGAATACACTCCCGTTGATATCGACGGGAAGTCCACCGTCTTGCAGCCGTTTTCCGACGCAAGCTCAAGGCAGCTTCTGTAACAGGAACGCAAAAGCTCCGCTTCATGCTTTTCCCCGCCGCGCCATACGGGTCCCGGCGTGTGGATAACGTACCTTGCGGGAAGCTTATAGCCCTTTGTTATCTTCGCTTCACCCGTTTTGCAGCCGCCGAGGGTACGACATTCGGCAAGCAGCTCCTTGCCTGCCGCTCTGTGTATTGCTCCGTCAACTCCGCCGCCGCCTAAAAGCGAACAGTTTGCGGCATTGACTATCGCATCGACTTCCTGCTTTGTGATATCGCCTTTTATAACCTGTAAATCCATACTTCACCTCAAAGTTTTCTTATGTCATCAGTAAGCGCATTTATATCACTGTCTTTGCTTGCCCAGCTCGTACAGAAGCGTGTTACGACTCTGCCGTCGGGCAATATCTTCTGTTTTGAAAAAGAGTAGTTCTCCGAAAGGCGCTCGCATTGGGCAGCGCTCAGTACCGGGAAAAGCTGATTTGTCGGAGAGTCGTAATAAAACTCGATACCATTTTCGGCAAATGCCGTTCTGAGCTTTGCGGCAAGCTCCATTTCGCGGCGTCCCACTTTGTAATACAGTCCGTCGGTAAACAGCGTGTCGAACTGAACGCCCAAAAGTCTGCCTTTTGCCAGCATACCGCCGCGCTGCTTTATGACATAGCGAAAGTCCTTTTTCAGTGCGTCATTCAATATCACGACCGCCTCACCGAACAGCGCACCGTGCTTTGTTCCGCCGATATAGAACACATCGCAAAGTGAAGAAAGCTCAAAAAGCGTCGGACAATCTTGGAGTGCCAGCGAACATGAAAGCCTTGCTCCGTCAACGAAAAGCAAAAGCCCCGTCTCTCGGCAGACCGAGGATATTTCCGTAAGCTCCGACTTTGTGTACACCGTACCCGTTTCGGTGGGCTGCGATATATACACCATTGCGGGCTGCACGGTGTGTTCGAAAGATTCGTCGGCGCGGTGCTCCGAAACGCAGCGGCGTATCTGCTCCGCTCTTATCTTGCCGTCGGTGCTTTGCAGTGCGGTGACTTTATGCCCCGCAGCCTCAATCGAACCTGTTTCGTGAACATTTATGTGCGCACTTTCCGCCGCAATTACGCTCTGATGAGGGCGAAGTGCTGCGGTGATAACGCAGATGTTTGCCTGCGTTCCGCCCATGAGAAAGTGCACATCGGCATTTTTCGCCTTGCACTCCGCCTTTATCTTTTCCGCGGCGGCAGCGCAAAACGGATCGTTGCCGTAGCCCGCGGTCTGGCATAGATTTGTTTTTTCAAGTGCCTGCATTATCTCGGGCAGTGCGCCCTCAAGGTAATCGCTTTCGAATCTTATCATCTTTTTCGTGCCTCTACCTTCACTTTGCCGTCCTGTGCGGAGAGCTTTATCCTTGCGATACCGTCGCCGTGCTTTTCGATGATCTTTGCGGCGATGGCATCCTCAACCTCTTTCTGAATGGTACGGCGAAGGCTCCTCGCTCCGTATTTGACGGAGTAGCTCTTTTCCACAAGGAAATCAATAAGGCTGTCATCCCAACCGAGCGAAATACCGCTCTCTCCCATTGCGGTCTTGGTTTCGTTCAGCATAAGCGCGGCAATTGAACGGAAGTTTTCCTCGGTGAGGCTGTTGAAGTAG
>CAYYCU010000113.1:2904-5202 GCA_964470415.1 uncultured Ruminococcus sp. | reverse complement strand
TTGCATATTTTCTAAAATTTGCAAAATGGTATTGTAAAGATACAGAGAGCCGAGGCAGATAAGCGGGCGATTTTCTTCCAAACTGATTTTGCAAGCATCGCGTATCGCCAAGGAAATATCGGAATAGGGAACGGCGGGAATTTTATGGGAAATGAAATGTTGCGCATAAGCTTCGGCACTCAAAGCACGCGGATTTTCGGGGCACACCGTAAAGGCGCGCGCGGTAACGGGTTTTAAATTTTCAATCATTTCATCATAATCTTTGTCTGCCATAACGCCGGTCAAAATGTTGACCGTTTGTTCCGGAAAATAGACGCCAATGCTTTTAACTGCCGCCGCAACGCCTTGCGGATTGTGGCCGCCGTCAAAGATGAGAAGCGGATTGCGGCACAATACTTCAAAGCGTGCGGGCCAGCGCACACTTTGCAAGCCGCGGCGCAAGGTTTCTTCCGTGACACAGATGCCTTCTTTTTGCAAAATATTCAGCGCGGTCAAAACAATGGCGGCATTAAAAGGCTGGTAAGAGCCGAGCAGAGGAAGTTTCAAGTCAACCAAGTTTTGAAACTGAAATACGGTTCCGTCCAGTGATTTTTCCGTTACGCGATAATCGCTTCGATCCACCGTATAGAACGGCGCATGGCGCAGATTTGCGACGGCTCGTACCGTACGGCATGCAGAACCGTCTCGCCCGCCGAAAAGGCAGGGGCGTCCTTCCTTGATAATACCGGCCTTTTCGGCAGCAATTGCCTGCAAGGTATTTCCAAGTTGCTCCGTATGGTCAAAATCAATTTCGGTAATAATGGAAAGCAACGGATTTTCGATGATATTGGTTGGATCCAATCTTCCGCCAAGTCCTGTTTCCAGCACCACGTATTCCACACCGCGGCGGCGGAAAAACTCAAAGCCGATTGCGGTGATAAGCTCAAATTCATTTAATTTTTCATCCATTGCATCGGCGTACGGACGAATGAATTCCGTAATTTCGACAAGCTCCTCGTCCCGTATTAAAATTCCATCGGTCCGCATACGCTCGTGAAAGCAACGGACATAAGGGGAAATGAACATTCCGACACGGTATCCCGCCGTACGCAAAATGGATTCCAACATGGCGCAAACGCTGCCTTTTCCGTTTGTTCCCGCAACGTGAATGCAACGGAACTTTGTTTGCGGGTTCCCGATTGCGGCAAGCAAGGTGCGGATGTGTGCGGGGCCGGGCGTGTGATGATATTGAGAATGCGCATGAATGTATTGGATTGCTTCTTGACAATTCATAATAAATCCTTCCTTTTTTTCGAATCCTTAAGATCCGCTTTTGAGGGGACAAAACGAAGCGGCAGTCGGAGGGAGAAAACTCACAGAGCTGCCGCGGGAGAGGCATCGTGCCTCAAGAACAGTGAAAAACAATTATCAATGCATTTTTGCCAAAGTCTTGCGAAGAGGCGGCAAAAGCGCGGGAATGGCAATCGAGGAAAGCACGGCGCGAATCAAGGCCTGCGGCATCCGTCCAAGGTAAAGTACCAAAAGCACAGCGGGAGATGCGGAAAAATCGGCGGATAGATAGCCAAAATAGCACAATACGGTGGTGTTTGCAACATTCAGCAGAAACTCGGAGCAAATGACAATAACGACAATTTTCCAAACCTTTGGATTTTTCCGTATGACGTAAGCCAAAATGCCGGAAAAAGCACCGATGAAAAGCCATGGAAGCAACCATAAAACGGTTGCGGCATTGATGCCGTATTGAAGTTGCTCAATAAACGAACCGATTAAGGATACTGCAATGGCGTCAACCGGACCGATTAAAAAAGCGCAGAGCAGAACGGGTAACGATTGCCATGAAAGTTCCGATGGCAGCGTACCCATAATTGCATGGAATGCAATGAGCATGGCGTCCAGGGTGATGCGGTAAATGTGTTTGCGTGCGGAAACAGAGCGCTTCATAAAAATACCTCCTTTTTCCACCCATAGGGCAAAACAAGGAGAATTTGAGCGCTGTACTGCAAATGACATGAGCCTTTCTCCGATTAGCCTTATGAAGCGGGATGCAAAGCACAAACCGCAAGAATTTTTACCGTGGTTTTGGTAAAAATTTCTTTTCGTCCAATCGGCAACTCCCCGTCCGACCGGCACTAAAGGACAGCGTCCAACGCCTGTGCTTTTACTCTTCATTCGATTCTTGCATGCGCAAGTATTACCTTTATTATATAGTAGCCGAACAAAAAAGTCAAGTCTGTAATATGACAATCATTTTGATAATTGAAAAAAATTTATTGTTTAATATGCCATAATCAAAAAAAC
>CAYYCU010000113.1:0-2804 GCA_964470415.1 uncultured Ruminococcus sp. | reverse complement strand
TCTTTGGTTAAAATGATTTTTCGATATATGATTCCGTTGGCTTTGGGAACGCTGATTCAATCGCTTTTTAATGCCGTGGATATTGTTGTGCTGGGCGGCATGGCGGATTCCGGTGCCGTTGCATCGGTTGGCGCCACCACAACGATTGTGAATTTAATCGTCAATTCTTTTATCGGCCTTTCCACCGGGTGCCGCGTAATTTTGGCGCGGTTAATCGGCGCGGGAGAAGAGAAAAAAGCGCAAAAGACCGCGGATACATCATTGCTGTTTTCGTTGGCTGCCGGCGTATTCATTGCTATTGTCGGTTTTGTGTTCGCTCCTCATTTTTTGCGTTTGACCAAGTGCCCGGACGCCTGCTTTGACGGCGCGGTGATGTACATCCGTATTTATATTTGTTCTGCGCCTGCCATTCTTTTCTACAATTTCGGTACTGCGGTGTTGAACGAAACAGGCGATACGCAAAGACCGCTGTATTACTTAATTGCCTGTGGAATTTTAAATGCGGTTATGAATGTGATTCTTTGCCTGATTCTTCCGCAAAAAGTGGCGGCGGTCGCCATTGCAACCGCTCTTTCCCAAATACTCGGAGCGGTATTGGTTTTTACGCGATTGATGAGAATGGACGGTGTCGGAAAGCTGGTATTTTCCAAAATTTCGTGGAGTATGGAGGCTTTTGGCAAGATTCTTCGGTACGGACTTCCCATTGCATTGAGCCAAGCCATGTATCCCGTTGCAACGCTTCAAATTCAAACCGCAATTAACAGTTACGGTGTTTCCGCCATTGCCGGAAACAGTGCCGCAATTACCGTGGGGAGCTTTGCTTCCTCTATCGCGGATCCGTTTGGCAAAATCGCCACTACCTTTATCGGGCAAAATCTCGGAGCCGCGCAACCGGCGCGTGTAAGGAAGTCTTTTTCGTACTGTATTTTGTTTGGCTCTTTGATAGGATTTTTGCTTGGCGGATTTCTGTATTTTACCGGTTCTTTTTGGCTCTCGTTTATTTTGCCAACGGATCCGGAAGCGGTTGAATATGCGCTGATTCGCATGGCGTTTATTGTCTTGCCTTACGGTGTGGCTGCCGCAAACGGCGTACTTTCCCACGCATTGCAGGCATACGGATACTCACTGTTTACCACGGTGAACTCTGTTTTCTTTGTTTTGATATTTCGCATATTTTGGATGAATGTGATTTATCCGAAGCACGAAAGCTTTTCGGTTTTAATGGCTTGCTTTTTGGTGTCGTGGCTTTTGATGCTTGTTGTAAACGGCATAGCGTATGCCATTGTCTATATTCGGTATAGAAAAGGGAAGTATCGCAATTTATAAAATCATGCGGGTAAGAACGCAAAAGCAACGACCTCTGCCGCCGCGGCAGAGGTCGTTGCTTTATTATTGTGATTGTGATAATCGGTTTAATCAGTCGGTTACAAAGGGCAACAAAGCCATGTTACGTGCACGTTTGATGGCTGTGTTGAGCTCGCGCTGATGGACTGCACAGGTGCCTGAAATTCTTCTGGGAAGAATTTTGCCGCGCTCACTGATAAACTTGCGAAGCTTTGCGCTATCTTTATAATCAATGAAAGCAACCTTGTCGGCACAGAAAATGCAAACCTTTCTTCTTCTGCGAGCGGGCGCAGCCGGACGAGCCGGGCGAACCACTGTTTCGGTTTTTGCTGTATCCATCTTATGAAATCCTCCTATTCAAATTAGTTGCCGCTTTTTAGAACGGCAGATCGTCGTCGGTTTTCAGTTCCTCAAATTTCGGCGCACTTGCCGGAGAGGAATAGGACGGCGTATTGTAAGAGTCGGGTGCATACTGTCCACCGGCACCCCCGCTCTCCCCCTTGCTGTCAACGAACAAAGCTTCGTCTGCAACAACTTCGGTGGCGTAGCGCTTTTGACCTTGCTGATCCTGCCAACTTCTGGTTTGAATGGAGCCTACAATGCAAATGGCAGAGCCTTTTTTAAAGTAGCGGGAAATAAATTCCGCAGTCTGTCTCCAAGCAACGATGTTGATAAAATCAACCTGTGCCTGTGCGGGAGATCCGTCCGTGCCTTTTGACTGATAGCGGCGGTTTACCGCAATGCCAAAGGATACAACCGGAACGCCGCTCGGCGTTTGCTTTAATTCGGGATCGGCGGTCAATCTTCCGCCAAGGATCACCTTGTTTAGGTTCAAATTGGACATTTGAGAACGCCTCCTTGTTAAAAATGAGGTTGTGGATTATTCCGCGTCTGCTACGGGAGCTTCTGCTGCTTCCTCGGCAGGAACGGCTTCTTCTGCGGGCGCTTCTTCGGCAGTTTTTGCAACTGCTTCATGCTCCAAACGGATGACCATTGCACGCAAAACCGACTCGTCAATGTTCATCAGTCTTTGAAGTTCTGCCGGGAATGCTGCTTCGCTCTTAAAGGTTACCACAGTGTAGTAGCCTTCGTTCATATCCTCAATCGGATAAGCAAAACGGCGTTTGCCCCATTCATCGATTTGGACATTTTCCGCATTTGCAGAGACCAGCTCGGTGAACTTGTTTACGGTTGCCTTTGCGGCTTCTTCGCCGTTTGCCAGGCTGACTGCAAACATACTTTCATAAGAATTGATTACCTTTCCATGTTTTACACCTCCCTATGGACTTATTCGGCCGTGCTTGTACTGTTTTTTTGCACGGCAGAGAGACGGGTGCATACCCGTATCAATTCGATATTATATCATATTTTTATTTTTATGTCAATAGCAATTTTCCATTTTTTAAATTTTCTTTGCTTTTCTTGGCTTTTTCTTTGCTTTTTACGTTTTTTATTCAGTT
>CAYYCU010000112.1:0-5255 GCA_964470415.1 uncultured Ruminococcus sp. | reverse complement strand
ATTTGATTAACCCATTTACGGAATTGCACTGCTCTTTCGGAGTTCACCTTAAACCCAACAGCAATAACCATTTGCAAATTATAATGAATTAAATCTCTTGAAATTGTCCTGTCTCCTTCATTTTGAACGACTCGAAAAATTCGAGCAGTTGACTCTTTAAGCAATTCATTGTCATTGAAAATATTCTTTATATGGTAATTGATCGTATGAGATTCAACATCAAAAAGTAATCCCATCATCTTTTGAGTTAACCATATATTTTCATCTTCGTATCTAACTTCAATGTTTTGAGATTCTTCGCCGACTGATGCCACGTAAGTAAGATATTCAGCAGCTGAACTTCTGATAGTTACTTCATTATTTTTATTTTTTGCCATCTCAAGTGACCTCCTATATGATGTTTCAATTCTTTCGCAAATTTATACGAACATATTATTGCCTTGAATTTATTATACCACAAAATCTCACGTTTTTCAATATATTCGCTACTGCCGTCACGACATTTTATGTAAAGAAAAAAGGTTCAATACTTTTCGTATCAAACCTTTCTGTGTCGGAGCATGCGGACTGATATCCGAACCGCACCGTTGGGGTATCAAGTTTGGCATAGCACTGCACGCAAACGATCATTGTGTGCGGCAGCTTGCCGTTGGAGCAGATGACGGGAATCGAACCCGCGTATTCGGCTTGGGAAGCGGACACTCTGCCATTGAGTTACATCTGCATGACCTGCAATTGTTTTTTATATTATAATACAAAATCTGTCCGCTGTCAAGATCGCGGACAGATTTTTTGAAATTTTTTCTTCCTTTCTTTACCGAATTTGCGAAAGGTATGCTGTGATTTCGCCAATGTAGATTTTGTGATAATCCCCGGCGGTGTAGTGTGAGAGCAGTGCGGAGTCGCAAAATTCGTTTTGATGCAACATGTCGGTATATATTTTGCGGCAAATCAAAACCTCGGTTGCCTCGGCAGGGTAGGGGGTACCGTTTTCGTCATAAGTACAGGTGAGTCCTGCGGCGGAAAATTTATCTCCCGCTCTGCCGCTGTGCGTGCCGCAAAATTGCAACGCGTTTGCATACTGTTCATCCAAAAAAGAGAGGGAAAAGCGGTTGCAGGCTTCCATGACGGAATAAGTAAAGCGTTGCGGACGAATCAGGCAGATTGCAACGGGCCTGTTCCAAAGCACGCCGCAACACCCCCATGATGCGGTCATGGTATTGGCACGCCCGTCTGCCGCGGCGCTAATCAGCATTTTTTGTGTTCCAATGCGTTCAAAAATCGAATCGAATGTTTGGGGGCGGACAGATGTAAATCGGTTCATAAAAATTCTCCCGTTTTTCATTTTGCTCCATAGGCTTTTTCGGCTTATGACAGCGCTTATGACAGTATATGCGGCGCGGCATGAAAAAAGAATCGGTCGACAAAACCGATTTTGGTATGAGGTGCCCCAAATGCTGTCCGTGCACTTGGAAGGACGGCATTTGGGGACGGTGATTTTTTATTTTCCGATTGTTTCTTCGTAAACGGTATCTTCGGAAATGGTTTTAATAACGGCGGCGCTGAAATATTCCAGCGGATTTACCTGTAAGCCTTTTACGGTCATTTCCATATGCAAATGCGGTTCCTCCGCAATCTCCAACAGTGCGGTGTCGCCGACATAGCCGAGCAGCTGTCCTTTTTGCACCTCTGTACCGACGGCAAGTCCTTCTGCCATGTTCACTGCCAAATTTTTATAAACGGTGATACAGTCGCCCGTGTGGGAAAGCGCCACGCACCAGCCCATCATGGGATCCTCCCAAATTTGTTCCACAACCCCGTCTGCGGCGGCGCAAACCGGTGCATTTTCTTCGGTGGAAATGTCAATGCCGCAGTGAACGCGCCAATCCTTCATGGTTTGGGAGAAAACTTGAATATCCACCTTGTGCTCTTGAGACAACTTTCCGGATACGGGCAATGCCAATTCCGGCGGAAGCTCTTCCTTAATGGTCGGCCGGGTATCGTCCGGCGGTGTTATCGGTTGCTCCGTGACATTGGGGGTATCGGTTGGGTTTTCCGGGGTGGGATCTTTTTTGGCGCGGTTTGTTGCCGCCGTAATGGCAAGCACCACTGCCAATGATAAAAGAATGACCACTGCCGAAAGGTAAAGCACGCGGTTTACCCGTACCTGTTTCAATTTTCTGAAAAATTCAGATTCTTTCCATTTTTTCCACATCATATTTGCTCCTTTTTTTCTGATATTGCAACAGCAGAAGCTATGCGGATTCTTCTGCCTGCCTTGCTGTTTCTATTTTTGCCTGATATGGCTTGTTTATACAAAAAAGTGAAAAAAATTAAGAAAGTATTTTTACACATAAAATTCACGCAGACTTCAGATGCTATTTTGATATTTTTTGTGCTATTCATAAGGCGTTCATATTTATATGATAAAATAAATTCCGTATCATGATTCAAACTGGTTGCTGTTATATACGCAGAAAGGAAATGCTGTTTTTTATGATAAAGATTGAACATTTGGTAAAAAATTACGGTTCTTACTGTGCGGTGGATGACATTAGTTTTGAAGTGAGTGCCGGTGAAATTGTGGGCTTTCTCGGCCCGAACGGAGCGGGGAAAAGTACCACAATGAATATTTTAACGGGCTATCTTTCTTCCACCGCCGGAAAAGTATCCGTGGCGGGAATCAATATTTTGCGCGATCCCATCGGCGCCAAAAAGCTAATCGGTTATCTTCCGGAACAGCCCCCGCTGTATTTGGACATGACGGTAGAAGAATATTTGAATTTTAATTTTGATTTGAAATGCTGCAAGCTTGACCGCAAAAAACACTTGGATGAGGTTTGCGAAACCGTCAAAATTAAGGATGTATATCAAAAAGTTATCCGTACGCTTTCCAAAGGCTACCGTCAGCGTGTCGGTATTGCGCAAGCGCTCATCGGCAACCCCAAGGTTATCATTTTTGATGAACCGACGGTGGGCTTGGATCCGAAGCAGATTATTGAAATTCGCAACTTGATTCGCGGACTGGGCAAAGAACACACGGTCATTCTTTCCACGCATATTTTGCAAGAAGTGCAGGCAGTGTGCGACCGTATTATCATTATCAACAAGGGTAAGCTGGTTGCCAACGAAAAAACGGAAAATATTTCTCATATGGTGGAAAACAACCGCCGTTTTCATGTTAAAATTGCAGGGCCGCAAAAAGAAGTGCTGGCACTTTTAAAGGACCTGAAGGGCATTGCGTATGCGGAAGCACTTGCCGAACGGGACGGAGATGCTTATACTTACATGATAGAAAGCGACTACGGTGTGGATATTCGCAAAAAGCTGTTCTTTGAGCTTGCCGCCCACAGCTGGCCCATCATCGGTATGGAAGCTTTGGGAATGAATTTGGAGGACATCTTTATTACGGTTGTGGATAAATCGGAGGAAACGAAAAATGTAAGACTGACGCCCTCCAACCGCGTTCCGCGCCGTTCCCGCGGAAAAGAAAAGAATGCTTTGGAGCAGAATGTGGGAGCCTCCCTCTATGAGGATGCTCAAAGACAGCGGGAAGCCGCTACGCTGACTTCTTCCGATGATGAAGAGGACGATGTGTAATTCTGTATTAAACGGATCGAAAAAGAAAGGAAATCATTCTTATGTTTGCTATCTATCGAAAAGAACTGCGTTCTTATTTCATTAATCCGATTGGATATATTTATTTGGGTGTGTTTTTGGTTTTTTCCGCCTTGCTTTGCTGTTACACCACCTTTATTTCCGGCAGTTATGATACCGGCTCTTACTTTACGTATTTGATTTTTTCTTTTATTGTGCTGATTCCGATTTTAACCATGCGCCTTTTTGCCGAAGAGCGTAAACTGCGCACCGAGCAATTGCTTTTGACCGCACCGGTTACACTTACCGGTATGGTGCTTGGAAAGTATTTTGCGGCATTGACGATTTTTGTCGGCGGAATTTTGCTTTCCTGCCTGAATTTTATTCCTTTGTATGTGATAGGAAATGCAGAACGGCTCGGAAACACAACGGTGGTAGAGCGAACCGACTCCGCAACCGGTGAAGTGGTTAAGGTTGTCATTGATCCGACTACGCACATCGGACCGGTGACAGGAGAGATTGTAGGCAGTGTGATTGCCGTGATTTTATTGGGCGCGGCGTTGATTGCCCTGGGCACCTTGATTTCCTCTTTGACGGAAAATCAGCTTTCTGCCGCAGTGGTAACGGTTGGTGTAATTGCCGTTATGATTTTGCTGAATGTGGTAAATATGCTGACAGACAGTGACGGTCAGCCTCTTATCGGCAGCTATGTTGTACGTGCCGTAATCAGTTGGATATCCATTGTCAGCCGTTTTTCCGCGTTTAGCAACGGATTGTTTGATTATGCGGCAATTCTGTATTATGCGTCTCTTGCATTTGTATTTTTGTTCCTTACTGTTCGCGTTTACGAAAAGCGCCGTTGGGGTTAAGCTGTGGAGGAGACCGATTTATGAAAAATCATTTTACCCGCAATCGAAAGATGCGCTACGGCGGAATTACGGTGCTGCTTACGGTATTGGTGATTGTTGTTACCGTCTTGGCAAACGCCGTGGTCGGAACACTTGCATCGCGCTATTTGTGGTACACTTCTATGACGCCGGACTATACACTCAGCGGTGTAACCGAGGCGTGTTTTTCCTTCCTTGACGAGGTTTTTGCGGATGCCGCAGATACCAAAGTGGAAATTATTTTTTGCGATTTGGAAGAAAATCTGAACGCAGAGCTTACAACCCAATATGTATATGAGACCGCAACCACCATTGCAGGTCAATATCCGGAGCATATCCATGTTTCCTGTTACGATATTTGGACAAACCCCAATACCGTAAAGCAATACAAAACAACGGTCAATCCCATTACGGGCGAAACAAGCGAAACATCGTTGACCGATACCAGCGTAATTATTACAGCCGGCACATATCAGCGTGTATATGCCCTCAAAGAGTTCTATGTGTTTGAGGACGGAGACACGTCCGATTTGTGGGCTTATAACGGAGAAAAAAAGCTTGCTGCCGGTATTATGCGTGCGGCAAAGCCCAATGCACCGGTTGCATGCCTGCTGACCAATCACGGAGAGGTGTTTTATGATTATGAGCTCTTGTATCTGCTGGACGATGCGGGATACGCGGTTGCATATATTGACCTTTACAGCGATGAAATTCCAAGCGGCTGTAATCTGATTATCAGCTACAATCCCAATACGGATTTGATTGACGATG
>CAYYCU010000111.1:0-5338 GCA_964470415.1 uncultured Ruminococcus sp. | reverse complement strand
TTTCGAGGCATATCCGAGGCTTTTTCTTCTCTTTCCGAGGTTTTTTATAATTTGAGTGATCGGTTTCGGCGTCCCGGAACCTTGGATTTGCGCCACATTTGCGACCGTTCTTTTGACTTGTTTTGCGGAGACTGTCCCAACAAAACCAGATGTTGGGGATTGGAATACGCCGCAACGCTTGACGTGATGAATGATTTAATCTCGGATTTGCATACAAAGGGACGGGTAACGCGAGAACAAATTCATTCTCCGTTGGTACACCGTTGCGAGTCCATGGATGCCATTTTGGAACAGATTAACAAAGAATGCGCCAAGCTGACAGGAGAAATGTTGCGCAACAACCGTACGGAAATTTTTGCAATGGATTATGAATCTGCGGCAAATATCATCAACGATGCGCTGGAAGAGGATGCCGGAGAATACCGATTCAATCCCGAATTGGAACAAAAGGTGAGCGAATATCTTTCGGATGCCAAAATCCGTGCGCACAGTGTAACGGTTTACGGCACCCGTCGGCTTCAAATTGCCGTGCGCGGTGTGGATGTGGAGCATTCCAATGTTTCCATGGACACGCTCCGTTCCGATTTGAGTGAAATGTGCGGCCTTAAGCTGAACGCACCTGTTTTTGAGGTGGAGGGGAAAATAACGACCATGACCTTGCAGGCAAGGAAAAAATTATCCGTCATCGGTGCACAAAACAATATTTCGGCAGATGGCGGCATCAGCGGTGACACCGTTAATTTGTTCTCCAATAAAAAGGATTATTTTTATGCGTTGGTCAGCGATGGTATGGGAGCCGGCAGAGAAGCGGCATTTACTTCCAATCTCTGTTCGGTTTTTTTGGAAAAAATGCTTCGTGCCGGCAACCGTGCCGGAACTTCGTTGCGTATGCTCAACAATATGATTTGTTCGCGTGAGGCCGACAGCACGCGAGAATGCTCCTCTACGGTTGACCTGTTGGAGTTGGATTTAATGACTGCCGAAGCGGCTTTTATAAAGAGCGGCGCGGCGCCGAGCTTTGTTGTACGCGGCAAAGTGGTTCACCGCTTGCAATCCGGCACGGCACCGATCGGAATTATTCACGCCTTGGATGTACAGTCAACCTCTTTCTCCTTGCGGGCGGGGGATATGATTGTTATGGTGAGCGATGGCATTCTTCAGAATGATCCCGACTGTCAAAAGCTGATGACCTATCTTTCGGGGGTGAGCGCACTTTCTCCGGAGGAAATTGTTTATCATATTTGCTTGCAGGCATCGGAAAACGACCGGCATGACGATTGCTCTGCCATTGCACTCAAAATTCAAAACATGGAAGAATAAAAACATAAGACTCTGCTCGGTTACGGTACCGGCAGAGTCTTATGTTTTTTCAATTGCGCCGTTTGGCATTGGCATTACCGAAACAGCGGTGCAAGTGCCTCGGTCAATTCCTTAATCGAGGTGGAGGAGGTGTTTACGCAAAGGTCGTAATTGGAACGCGCTCCCCACTTGTTCCCCGTGTAATAATGGTAATATTTTGCTCTGTTTTTGTCAACGTTGCGAATCATTTTTTCCAATTGTCTGTCATTTAAATGCTCGTTTTCGGTCGCCTTTTCTCGGCAACGCGCAATTTTTGATTGCATATCCGCATAAACAAAAAGACGGAAGGGTTTTAAATCCTTTAAAATGAAATCTCCGCAACGTCCCACAATAATACAGTTGGATTGTTCCGCCATTTCATGCAATACATTTGCCTGTTCGGTGTAAATGGCGGTGTATTGTTTTAACATGTAGTCCGAGCCCGCGGTGTGCAAAGTTCGGCTGACGGTAATGGGAAAAAACACACCTTTGCCTTGCTCTACAATTTGGTGGACATAACTTTCCGCCAGTTGCGTGCGTTTGGAAATTTCCGCAATAATCTCTTTGTCGTAATAAGCATATCCGAGAATATCCGCCAGCCGTTTTCCGATTTCTCGGCCTCCGCTGCCGAATTCACGCCCAATGGTAATAATTTTATTCAAACCGACAACCTCCCTGATTTTGATTTTTTCGGTATGGTTATTTTATTCCGTAAAATTTGATATATTTTTTATTTGATGATGCGCTCTCCGTCAAAAAACAGAATGCCTTTTCCGTTGCCCATGCAATTTCCCTGCAGCAAATACCGCTTCAAATTGCGTTGCAGTGTTGTTTGTTCGGGGGCGTTTTGCAGTGCCGTTTCCGAAAACGGGGTGTAAAAAACTCGCCAAAAGTCGCGGTTGCTTGGGTTGGCTTCAAAATTTAAAATGTGAAACATGTCGTAAAAAGCGCGCAAATGAGAACCGCTTGGGTAAGATGCGGCGTGCGGCGGATACAGCAACCAAGAGCTGCAATAGACCGGCAGAATCCCGTTTTTCAATTCGGAACGGTAAAAGGTGTGCGCTTGCTTGAGCGATTCCAAAACGGCTTCGGATTGCAACGGCCCGCTTGACGGAATATGGCAATTGTAAACGGTATCTCCTTTTTTTATAAATCCGAAACCGCTGTCGTACGGGAATGCCGTTCTTTCATATTGCAACCGTCCCAATTGAAACCGCTTGCACAAATAAAATCCCGGATACCACCAAATAACAAAGGTTCCCCATACATTGTGCAGTTTTTTACATTCCAACAGCTTATACCGTAAATCCTGCAAGGTATCATAATACAGTGCTTCCGGCAAGCCTTTTTGACGGTAAATATAGCGGAGCGGACGGGCACACAGCAACAAAAATACCATATCCACGCTGTAACGGTTTATTCCCGTACGCTCGGCTGTTTTTTGTAATATCGGATAGACCTCATCGGATGCTTCATAAAAGAGATCCATTGCCCGGTATAGGTCGTTTCGCACGGCATCGTCACGGTGCAGTTCCTGACAAACCCGACGCAAGACCGCAACGGCTTCTTTCGGAAAGTCCAATTTTTTTGCAAGTTCCTCAATCATATGTCCAATCCTCCCTTTTTATTATATCAGCAATTATTTTTTTCGTCAAGAGCTTTTAAAAGAAAAATACTTGCTTTTTCTTCTGCAATCTGTTATAATAAAACAAAAGGTAAATTACGTGTGGCGAGGTTTTTTATGAAAGACGAAAAAGTATTGGCGTATTGCAATTTATTCGGCGTTTTGGGCGCACTTCCAACCTTAATAGCGTTGGTTCCGGAGGCGGCAGAACTGATTAAGGATAAAAATATTTCCATTGGCTTTGCCGTCAAAGACGGACCGCGCGGAACATTGATTTTTCGCAACGGCAACGCGGAGATGCGCGAGGGAATTGCGGGGTGCAGTATCAAACTGTATTTTTCTTCCTGTAAAAAATTCAACGATATGATAGACGGAAAAGGGAACCCATTGCCGGTCAGCGGATTTTGGCATATCGGCTTTTTGCTCGGTGCTTTTACCAAATTAACCGATTTACTGTCGGCTTATCTGCGTCCCACGGAGGCGCAATTGGCGGATTCCGTTTTCTTTGAGCGTTCTACGGTTTTGATGCTTCATGTCATTGCCGGTGCCGTTGCACAAATCGGAAACCACGATCCCATCGGCCGTTTTTCCGCGTCCAATATTGTAGACGGTATGATTTGCCTGTCCGTTGGGGACAACATTTCGGTTGGTATATTGGCAAAAGCACATCACCTTACGGCTGTTCATAAAGATCCCGGTATCGGTTTTTCGGAAATGCACTTTGACAACCTTTTGACCGCGCGCAGTCTGTTTGACGGGAAGCTCAACGCCGTTGCGGCGGTTGGAATGGGAAAGGTGCAAATCAGCGGAATGATTTCACAGGTAGACAACATCAACCGTATTTTGGACCGCGTTGCAATCTATTTGGCGTAAGGAGGAACAGAGTATATGCATCAAATAAACAGTTATCAAAAAAGCCGCGAGGCATTTGCGCGTGCCGTAAAGGTCATTCCGTCCGGAATTTACGGGCATCAAGGCCCGGCAGAGGGATGCTATATTCCGATTGAGGCGTTCCCGCTCTATTCTTCCAAAGCCAAGGAAAGCTATCTTTGGGATTTGGACGGCAACCGCTTTATTGATTATATGTGCGCTTACGGGCCGAATATTCTCGGTTATCACGATCCCGATGTGGATGCCGCGGCGGCAAAGCAGCGGGCAATTTCGGATTGCACCACGCTTCCGAATACCGTGATGATTGATTTTGCCGAGCTGTTGGTAGATACGGTTGCCTGTGCGGATTGGGCGTTCTTTGCCAAAAACGGAAACGATGTTACCACATTGGCGGTAATGGCGGCAAGAAATTATACGCACAGAAAAAAGATTGTTTTTTTCAAGGGCTATTACCACGGTGTTTCTCCTTGGACGCAAAAGATTGATTATGCAGGCGTTATCGAAGAGGATGTCATGCACAACCTCTACGTGGATTGGAACAATTTTGAACAGCTGCAAGAAGTTTTTGACACCTATAAAGGGGAAATTGCCGCGGTTATCGGACAGCCCTACATGCATGGCAATTTTATGGATAACATTCTGCCGCAAAAGGATTTTTGGCAAAAGGTACGCAAACTTTGTACCGATGCGGGCACGGTTTTGATTGTGGACGATGTGCGTGCGGGCTTTCGGTTGGATATGGCGGGTTCGGACCATTATTTCGGCTTTGAAGCCGATCTCATTTGCTTTTGCAAGGCGCTTGCAAACGGATACAATGTCAGCGCGCTTTGCGGCAAGGATTTTTTAAAAAACAGCATTTCTTCCATGTCTTATACAGGCTCTTACTGGATGTCCGCCGTTCCTTTTGCGGCGGGAATTGCCTGTATTGAAAAAATGAAACGAATTGATTGCCCAAAACTGTTGATTGAAAAAGGAACACGGTTAAAGGAAGGTCTGATTGCCGCCGCAAAAGAATTTTCCTTTGACCTTCATGTCACTGGCGTTCCGTCTCTTTTTTATCTCCGCATTGCGGATGACGATTCGTTAAAGCTGCATCAGGAATGGATTGCGGAGTGCGTAAAACGCGGTATATTTTTTACCAATCATCACAATCATTTTATCAATGCGTCTTTGACAGAGGAAGATATTCATGAAACCGTTGAGGTGGCAGGTGAAGCGTTTGCCGAAATCCGCCGCCGTCATCCGCTGTAATCTTTATGGAACGGGCGTTGCTTGTTTTTTATGCCGCTATGAGTGTGCTTGCCTTTGTTTGCTTCGGAGTGGATAAAAGGCGGGCGCAAAAAAGAAAGCACCGTATTTCGGAAGCCTGCCTGCTTGGTTTGGGACTGCTGGGCGGTGCGGTCGGTGCATTGTTTGGCATGCACCTGTTTCGCCACAAAACACGCCATTGGTATTTTTATGTTTTTAACCTTTTGTTTTTGGCGG
>CAYYCU010000110.1:0-5339 GCA_964470415.1 uncultured Ruminococcus sp. | reverse complement strand
CCGGAAAGCTCGATTTTTGCCTTTTCCGCTGCATCGCGCAGTCTCTGCAAAACCATTTTATCTTTGCG
This sequence comes from uncultured Ruminococcus sp., assembly GCA_964470415.1. Taxonomy (GTDB): domain Bacteria; phylum Bacillota; class Clostridia; order Oscillospirales; family CAG-272; genus UMGS1865. The sequence continues at coordinate 5,271 of CAYYCU010000110.1, read as the reverse complement.
AAGATCAATGCCGTTGTCTCTTTGGAATTGGTCTGCCATCCAGTCAATAATGCGTTGGTCAAAGTCATCTCCGCCAAGCTTGGTATCGCCATTGGTTGCCAAAACCTCAAAAACGCCGTCCGAAATTTCCAAAATGGAAACATCAAAGGTACCGCCGCCCAAGTCAAATACCATAATTTTTTGGTTGGCTTCCTTATCCATACCGTAAGCAAGCGCTGCGGCAGTAGGCTCATTGATAATACGCAGAACTTCCAAGCCCGCAATCTTGCCCGCGTCCTTGGTTGCCTGACGCTGCGCATCCGAGAAATATGCCGGAACCGTGATAACGGCCTGGGTAACCGAGGTACCCAAATAGCTTTCCGCATCGGACTTCAGCTTTTGCAGAACCATTGCGGAAATTTCCTGCGGCGTATATGCCTTGCCGTCAATTGTCTTTTTATAACCGGTACCCATTTCACGCTTGATGGAAATAATGGTACGGTCGGGATTGGTAATGGCCTGTCTCTTTGCCACCTGTCCTACCATTCTTTCGCCTGTCTTGGAAAAAGCAACGACAGAAGGCGTTGTTCTTGCCCCTTCCGGGTTCGGAATGACAATCGGCTCGGAGCCTTCATAAACAGCCACACAAGAGTTTGTAGTACCCAAATCAATACCGATAATTTTTCCCATGATAAAATTCCTCCATAAATATATAAGAAAATAATTTTAAAATTTTGATTTTGATGCAACGATCAGTTTGCAACCTTTACCATTGCATAACGGATGACCTTGTCACCCTTGATATATCCCTTTTGAAAGATTTCCACGATTTCGGATTCTCCGAAATTTTCATCCTCAATATGCATCACGGCATTGTGAAGATTGGGATTGAATGTTTTGGTTTCAATTTCGGAAACGCCCATTTTTTCCATTGCGTCTTCAAAGGCTTTTACGGTCATTTCCAATCCTTTTTTTACCGCTTCCAAATTGTCGGATTTGCTTGCGCGTTCCAAATTATCCAAAATCGGCAAAATATTGGCAATGCAGTCGCTGTACGCGTCCGCATATACGCCTTCTTTTTCTTTTGCACTGCGTTTGCGGAAGTTATCGTACTCTGCCATCATACGCATATATTTATCTTCATCCGCCAGATGCTGTTCTTCTGCCGCTTTCAGCTTTTTTTGCAATGCGGCAAGTTCCGTTTCCGCTTTTTTTGTCTTTTTCTTTTCTTTTTCCGCTTTTGCTTCGGGCTGTACCGTTGCGTTTTCCGCTTCCGATTCATCCGGCACGGCGGTTGTTTTAGTTTCCTCCATCGGGGGTTCCTCCCTTTAATTGATTGTTCGCTTGTATCATGTCCGCAATATTTCCGCTCAAGCCTTCCAGCGTTGCCAAAACCTTTGCATAATCCATGCGGCGCGGTCCCAAAATTCCAATGGCTCCCACCGTTCTGCCGTCTTTTACAATCGGTTTAAATACCAGTGCGGATTTATCCATGACCTTGACTTCACTCTCGGAGCCGATGACAATATTGATGTCATCGCTCTCGGTTTTGGAGACCAGATTGAGAATGTCATCTTTCTTCTCCAAGGTTCCCAACAGCTCCTGCAGCTGCCCTACGTCACTGTACTCCGGATATTGCAACAAGCGGTTAATGCCGCTGATACGCATCTCTCCCTCATCCAGCTCACTGAGAATGTCGTAAACCACCTTCATCACGGCGCCGACAACGCCCGCATCCGTGCCCATCTGCGCTTCCATTTTCATAATAATCGGAAGCGTGATTTGTTCGGCGGAAAGCCCGACCAAATGCATATTCAGTGCCGTAGCAAGGTGGGAGACCGTCTCCTGTGTTACCGCAGCGTCACTGCGTACATGCTTGCTTTTGACCGTTCCGCCGGAAGTAACCGCTATCAAAATAAAATGATTCGGTTCCAAATAAATGGTTTCAAACTTACTGATGCTGATGGACTGCACGCGCGGCTTAATGGCAATTCCGGTATAATTGGTCAAATTGGAAGCCAAGTTTGACGCGGCAAGCAAAATTTGGTCAAGCTCTCCCATTTTTGCCTTGAGCAAATTGTTGATTTGAGCAATCTCGGCAGTGGTCATGGCGTAATGCTCCAAAAGCGAATCCACATAAAACCGATAGCCAAGCTCACTCGGTACACGCCCGGCAGAGGCGTGCGGCTGTTCCAAATATCCCATTTCTTCCAATTCTGCCATTTCATTGCGAATGGTAGCAGACGAACAGGAAAGCTGCTGATTTTGCAAAATATATTTGGAACCGACAGGGCCGCCGCCTTCAATATGTGCGTCAACGATTGCTTTCAGTATCAGCTTTTTTCGTTCGCTTAACTCACGATTTACCAAATCCATCCCAAATATACCCCTTTCTTTTGCTTTTTTGAGTTTGTTTTAGCACTCTTTTGTTAGGAGTGCTAAACTATACTAAAAATTTATCACTTTTTTTGCTTTTTGTCAAGTCTTTTTTCGAATTTTCTTATGAACATTTTGTAAACATCAATCAAGAGTGCTAATTTTTTTGCAAAAAAGTACAAAATATGAAAAAACAGCGGCAACAGATATGTTTTACAAGTATCTGTTGCCGCCAAATATGCGACGAGCGCAAATATTGATAATAAATAAATGGTAGAAAGAACTACGAAACCGGCTTTTATAAAACCGCGCCCCTGCATCGTTTGCTTTTTATCGGCGCATTCGAACCAAGCGATTTATATTTTTGGTCAGCGATGCAACCAGCGCATCAATATCCTCCTGTGTGTTTTGTTTGCCAAAACTCAAACGAACCGTACATGCCGCCTCTCGCTCGGAAAGACCGAAAGAGAGCAACGAACGGCTGATGTTTTGCGCATGCGAAGAACACGCCGAACCGTTGGAAACAAAAATACCGTCCGATGACAAGGCATGAAGCATGGTTTCGCTTCTGATTTCCGGAAGCGTTACGCTCAAAATGTGCGGCGCATTTTTGGATGCCGGAAGATTGAGCCGTACGGGCAAGGCAGAAAGGCGCGTAACGGCATTTTCATGCAAGCCGCGCAAATGGTTCAGTCCGGCGGTCAGCGTGGAAAAGCCCTCATACGCCGCCGCGCCGAAGCCGGCAATTCCGACTGTATTCTCCGTTCCGGAACGAAAACCATCCTCCTGTCCCCCGCCTAACAGCAGAGGAATCAAATCCCGCCGTTTTAAGGCTTCGGGAGAAACATAAAGTGCGCCTACTCCCTTGGGGCCGTTCACCTTGTGTGCGCTCAATGTGACCATGTCTGCCTTTAGCGCCTGCGGAGTAAACCTGCATTTGAGATACCCCTGTACCGCATCGGTATGCGTTACAATATCCGGATTTTTCATCTTTGCCAATGCAAATGCAGAAGCCAGATCATACAATGCGCCCGTCTCGTTGTTGACCATCATCATAGAAACAAGAAACACGCGGTCGTTCAATGCCGCCGACATCTGCTCCATATCAAGCACGCCGCCTTTGGTGGAAATTCTGACCACATCAAAGCCGTCCGCCTCCAAAGCGCGCATTGCATTCTCTACACCGGGATGTTCCGAATCGGTGGTAATGATTCTGCCTCCGCGGCGGCGCGGCTTGGCGTACGCCGTACCGAGCACGGCAAAGTTATCCGCCTCACTGCCGCATGAAGTAAAAAAGATTTGTCCCGCCTCATGTGTACCGCGCATGCCGAGTGTAACGGCAATATTGCGCCTTGCTTCTTCCACCAAGGTATGTGCCTTTTGTCCCGGCGTATGCAGGGACGAGGGATTCCCGTAAATTTCCATTGCCGCCTGCATGGCTTTTTTGGCCGTATCCGATAGCGGCGTGGTCGCACTGTTATCCAAATAAATTTCTTTCATCATTTTGCTTCCTGTCAACGGAACGTAAATGCACCGATGATTGCCTCTACTTCCGCCAAATGTGCGTCAAAATTCTCCGGCAAAGCGGTATAAGTCAGGCTGTAAAGCATGCTGCCGTAAACCGCAATGACCTGCTTATACCGATACTCCGTGTCTCCGACTGTATAGCGGTAAGAATATGCGGTGGCGTCTCTTCCGCCAAGCGTACATGCCTCTGCCGTATAGGTCAATTCGCTGTCCATGGTAATTTCCAACATCGCCTTGCATTTTTTGAAGAAAGATTCCACGCTGACGCCCTCTTCGTCCGGAATATACGGAACAACACTGACATTGGAACGGTCGCTTGCAAGATAGGCAGAGAAAACGGTTTCGTCCCGATTTACCGTCCAATCCGTGGGAACGTAAAAGCGATATGCCACATCATCATTCGATGCCAGTTTCATGCCGTCCGGTGCATCCGCGTTTTCATCAAGCTTTTTGGCATAATCATCCGGCATATACGGCGTATCCGAAAAGACAAACTCCTCCAATATGTTCTCTATACCGGAAAGCAACGATGCATACAAGCTGTCGGTCACCGTAAAGGAAACCACATAAAAAGCATTGTTTTTTTCGGCAATTACATGCACAAAATGAAGCGTTTCCCCATTGACCGTTGCCGTTACGTGATACCGATGTGCATTTTCCGTATCCAACAGCAAGGCATCGGTTTCCTCTTCCACTTTTTGCATACTGCCGCCCAAAGAGACCGAGTCGATTGCAGGCTTGCACTCATTTTCCCAAAACCAATCCAATCGCATTCCGCCGTCGGAAAGTTCTGCCGCCTGCAGGTTGTTTGCCAACTGTCCGGTGATACCGTATTTTACAACGCTGACCGTTGACTGCCGGGACAAATTAAAATAAGCGCCCGATACCCCGTATGCCGTATTCAAATTCCATGTTGTGGGAACATACAGGCGATAATCTGCGCCTGTTGCGCTTGCAATCATCATACCGTCCGGTATTCCGTCCTCCACATTGGAAGAACAGGATGCGCCGCACAGCAGGATAGCAAAGCATAAAAGGAACGCTGCAACTTTTGACTTCATAACCGTACTTTCACTCCATTCAAGATTTCAAAATCCTACCGATTATTTTATTTTAGCATACTGTTACAAAAATATCTTCAATATTCTGTAAACTTTTCTTTTCAAAAGCATGCCCGTTTATGCAAATTCGTAAAAGCGCAAACAAAAGGCTGCCTCAAATGCAAATTTCGGCGCATTTGAGGCAACCTCAAAAGTTTTTGGGGGATTTTTGTTTTGAAAAAAAGCTTCGTTTATTTCAGCACATCTGCTTTTTCCGCGCGCAGATTTTCAATATTTCCGCACACGGTACAAGTATCGCAAAGCACCTTTACATGCCTTGGTTTTAACT
>CAYYCU010000109.1:4124-5371 GCA_964470415.1 uncultured Ruminococcus sp. | reverse complement strand
ATCGGTACCACTTCATACACCTTTTGGGAAGCCTTTTCGCCCTCTCTTAAGAGACGGCAAACGACTGCCATACGCAATTTTTCTTTTCCCGTTATCTGTACGCAAAGCGTTTTTAAATCGGTATTTTCAAAAGCTTGAACCGAAAAGCGAGCCGGTGAGGCAACACCGCACAGCTTGCATGCAAGCGTTTGACCGTTTTGCGTCAGCGTGGCCACTCTGCCTCCGGCGTTCAGCTTGATTTCCGCACGCGTCCATACCGTCCATACAATATCCGAAGGCTTTGCAAGCGTCATTTCATCTTGAATGACCGCCACCTGTCTCCGATTGGTCAACATCACACCGCGCTTTGCGCGAAGAATGACATCATTGGTAGACGTCATATCCACCACCGCATACGCGCGTTCCGGTGCGGAACGCATTTCGGTCAACATTGCTACCGCATCCGGGTTTTGGTCGGGAGCAGGTTCCGAAACGGGATCAACAACCACCGTATTTTGACCTGCCGCACGGCGGGCAAGCAATCCGGGAAGTACGGTTTCTTTTCCGGTATCAACGAAAAATCGCTCGCCGTTCATTTCCAACAATACACTGCCGGCATCCAAATCGGCATTTACCCCATGGTTTTTGCCTCCGTGAAGCCCGACAAACATGGCGTCTGCGTTCCACGAGGAGCGCATAACGGCAAGACCTGCCTTTCGGTAAACCGCATCCAATGGCAAAAACGGAACCAATGTATCGTCCACTGCCGTATAAAATAAAATATCAAACGGATGAACAGCCTTTCTGCCGGAAAGAATTTGCTGGCGGCGCATCCAAGCCGGGACGGCATTTCCCGTTTGCCGTGAAAACCAAAACAGCATAGAAGTATTAATATTTTCAGCCGATGCATGATGATAGTTCCATGCACCGTTTGCGGTTTCCGTGTACAAGGGGAAATAAGCGGTTGCCTGAAATCCCGGAGCCGACAAAAAGCCGTAATCGGTTCCGCAAGCCGTTTGCAGCATGGCAACGGAAAGTGCCAAAGCGCGGCAGCTCTTTTGCCATGCGGAAACACTTTCCGCATAACCGCCGTCCGGCGCATAGGCCGCAAAGCATGGCTCCAAATTTCGCAAAATGCGGTCCAAAAGCTTATAAACCGTTTGCGGGTAAATATCCGCCAGTGCCAGCGACATGGCAAGCATGCCCGCATTGATTTCACAACTGCTAACGCTTCCCGCACGCCACATATAGGACTTTCCGTCATAAGC
>CAYYCU010000109.1:1840-4024 GCA_964470415.1 uncultured Ruminococcus sp. | reverse complement strand
GCATCGCGGCGAAGCTGCATCAATTGGTCAAAGCTTGCCAACAGTCTGCCTCTGCCGGGATTGGGAAAACGGCGGTGCAAATCGTTTAACATTCGCTCGGCATTCGGCCGTAAAAAGGTACAGTCAAAAATCAATTGCTCAATCAGTCCGGCATCGCGCGCACTCTCAAATACATTTTTGCGATTGGAAAGTACAATCAGCCCCATCGGATCAACAAAAATTTGTCTCCAATGGAAAAAAGTGCGAACAAAATCAGCCGGAAAAAACAAGGTACCGCCCACCACTGCCGGGGAGAAACCGAGCGGTACTTTTTCTTCTCCGACCGTCATGTAATTTTGTTCCCCCGAAAAAGCGTACTTTTTTCTTCGATAAGTAAAAGAAAGTGTAAAGGCGCGGTTATCCACAACAGCGGAATGGGCAATTCCCGCAGCAACGGGTGCCATGGGAAGCCAAAAGATTCCGGCGTGCTCAAAGGGCTTTGCTTCCGCACCGTCCGCCGTGTTGGCGATTCGCTTGCGGTCCACAATGGAAAAATTACCGGTACGGGAAAAAACCGCTGCGCCCTTCAGCTCCGGCATAGAAGCATACAGCGGCGGCGCAACGCCCTCCCATACCAACAAATTGTCAATATACAGCACGGTATCGGAACGGTTGCACTGTCCTCCCACAACACAATCAAAGCAAATACTGCCGATTTGCCCCCAACCGAGGGGCGTTCCCACCGTACGCATAAACGGAAGCTCTATGCGAAAATCGTTCCAGCCGTCCTTTGTAATCGGCAATGTTACTTCGTACCCGTTTTGATGCTTTCCATCCTTTTCACTGTCAAACATGAGGCTAAAAGAACCGCCCGCACCGCGTACGGAAAAAACGGAAAAAGTCAAATAACGATACGGCGTCAGATCCCATGCCGCACCGGCAAAACGAATTTGCGAATGTTCCGAAAAATGCCATGCCGCCGTCATATGCGCACTTTTTTTATGATGTAAATCCGGAATTGCGCCCGATTGCTCAATTGCCTCATATCGGTTCATATCAAGCAAAATCCGTGCGTTGCCTTCTTCAATCGGTTCTATACAGCTTTTTAGATTTTTTTTCATGGATATTCATCCTTTCTTTAAACGTAAATCAACATCAAGTAAACAGCCGATACAGGTATGCTCGAATCATAGCAGCCTCCTTGCCGTAGCCTGCCGCCCCAAGATGTACCACATCCGTAATCTTTTCCGCCGTTCCGCTTTCGGTTTGCACATTTGAAACCGGCCAATCGGAGAAAGAATTGATAGCAAGATAATTTGGCAAAAGGTAAATATTTTCGCTTTCCTTTCCTTCAAACTGTTCTCTCAAATATGTAATATACTGAAGTTGCTTTTTTCGCATGGTATCCACATTGCGATTGGCACTGCCGGAAAGATAATAGCCGTCTGCGGGAGAAATGTATTCGCTCAAAATCAAAATTTTAATATCGGCGGAGTAGGCTCTTATGGACTCTGTCATGGTTTTGATGTTTTGCACGGATTGCTCGGAAAAAGAATCGTTAGCGCCCAAATTGATCACAACAAAATCCAATTTTTGTTGCGAAAATCCGTTCTTTTGCATGTAATACGAAAAATCAAAACCGCCGGTAGCGGAATTGTAAAAAGCATTCTCGGTTTCGATTCCGCTGACCGATGACGAGGCGTGGGAAAGATAATGTTCCGTGCTCCATGCGCCTCTGCCCTCATGAAGAATATCGGTGTTTTTCAAAAGACGGGTTCCGATAAAACGAAGATTGGGCATTGCTTCCGCCATTGCCTTTAGCATATCGCCGCCCGAAATTCGGCTGTCGCCGATGAAAAGCCCGGTCAAAGAGAGCGATGTGTTTTTTTCCACCACCGTAACCTCCACCGTTTCCGTTGCAACCGTAACGGGCTCTCCGCTTTGATATTGCAAAATACGAACGGTTAAGGTTGCCTCTCCCGTAGCCGTGGGGGTAATTGCAAAAGCGTCTGTCCCGCTGTATATGCGTTCCCCGCTCCCGGAATAACTGTACGAAAGCTTAAAGTTTTCCGGAATATTCGGCATAATTTGATCGGTATAAAACCAAGATTGCACATCCTTGGTCAAAACAACGGACGGCGGCAAATTATAGGCGGGAATATCCACCTTATAATTGTATTTCATTTCAAAATTACTCGATCTGGC
>CAYYCU010000109.1:0-1740 GCA_964470415.1 uncultured Ruminococcus sp. | reverse complement strand
TCAATTACCCAAATTCCGCCACGTGCAAAATTGACGGTCAAGGCAATAAAAATACCTAAACAAACAATTAATATTGCAATCAATAACCCTTTTTTCATATATTTCCTTTAAATCAAATTGCTTTTATAAAGCGCATAAACGCGGTACGCCCCTCCGAGGTACACTTGTAAACGCCGGCATCTTCCAAAACAGCTTCAAATGTCTTACCGATTTCTTTTTGAAGAATTTCGGTTACGTTTTCTTTGGTAAAGCTATAATTGTTTGCAAAAGCGGAAACCCAATCGGCGTGCTTTGCAATGGATTCACAGGAAGCAATATCCTTCCCCGTCACCAATGCATCTGCAAGTTGCTCCATTTCATTTTTCAGGCGAGACGGCAAAACTGCCAATCCCATAACCTCGATAAGCCCGATATTTTCTTTTTTAATGTTATGCTTATCGGCATGCGGATGATAAACACCCAACGGATGTTCCTCGGTGGTAATGTTATTCCGCAAAACCAAATCCAGCTCATAATCCTCTTCGCGCCGACGTGCAATCGGCGTAATCGTATTGTGCGGTTCTCCGTTGGTCTCGGAAAAAATAAACGCATCCGGATCGGTGTAAGCACGCCATGCAACCAAAATACGGTCTGCCAGCTCCACCAACGCCTCGCGATTGGCGGAAGTCAGACGAATCACCGACATTGGCCAATGTACAATTCCCGCACGCACCTGTTCAAAGCCTTTAAAATGCAGTTCCCGCTCAATTTGGGCGCGTGCCATTGCAAAGGTATAGTGTCCGCCCTGCATGTGGTCATGCGTCAGAATGGAACCGCCCACAATGGGAAGATCGGCATTGGAGCCTAAAAAATAATGCGGGAACAGCGTTACAAAATCCAACAGTTTAACAAAGCTGTCACGGTCAATCTTCATGGGCGTATGCTGTGCGGACAGCGCAATGCAATGCTCGTTATAGTAAACATACGGAGAATATTGGAGAAACCAATCCTGACCTGCCATGGTAATGGGAACCAAACGGTGCGATTGACGCGCCGCTTGCGTCATACTGCCGGCATAGCCCTCGTTTTCACGGCAAATTGCACACTTGGGATACCCCGTCTGTTTTTGCTTTTTGGCGGCGGCAATGGCTTTGGGATCTTTTTCCGGCTTGGAAAGGTTGACGGTAATATCAATGTCTCCGTATTTTCCGGAATACACCCACTTTAAATCCTTTTTGACACGGTATGTACGAATATAATCGGAAGCACAACTCAATTTATAATAATAATCGGTGGCTTTTTCCGGTGATTCCGCATAAAGGCGGCGAAATTCGCGCACAACCTCGCTCGGTCTCGGCGTCAAAATGCCCATCAGCTTGGTATCAAACAAATCCCTTCCCGTAATACCGCGGTCGGGAATGACCTTTGCTGCAATCGCATAATCGCAAAGCGCGTTCAATATCTCCTCCAAAGGCTTTTCTTCCGCTTCATCTGTATCAGGCGTAAAATCGCAGATTTCCAATTCTTCCATCAAACGGTTGCGGCAAAACACATTGTCCTCCGAGCCAATCAATCCGTTTTTCTCTGCATAAGCCACCAAATCGCGAATCAAATTACAAACATTTTTTTCCATAAACTACTCCATTCCGTCACAAAAAAGACTGCAAAAACATGTTCATATATATTATAACACGCCAATGATTTTTTGTAAATGGGAAAAGTGTGAAATTTTACTTTTCTTTTTATTTTTTTACAATCAAA
>CAYYCU010000108.1:0-5391 GCA_964470415.1 uncultured Ruminococcus sp. | reverse complement strand
AATGCCGAATTTGTTTTGGAACGGCAGACAAAAAGCGACCGCCGTTTGATAACAGTAGTCGCTTTACATCAAATGCGCCAAAGAAATTATTGTTTTGCCGCCTCATATCGCGCATTTGCTTTCAGCGTTCTTTCCTGCGCCGCGGCAAGCCGCGTTTCGCGTTCCTTTTGCATTCTTACAACGGGTTGCGCGTTTTTTGCGTCCTCTTTGGCTTTCCGAAATGTATGATGTCCTCTGTGTTCTTCAAAAAAAGCCTTTGATTCCGCCTTGACGGCTGTAAATTCCGCGCAATCCACCTCATGTTGCGCTTTTGCGCTTTCTTTCATATCCCGAAAAGCCTGTTTGAAAAAATACCGAATCCGCATGGTTCTGTCTCCTTTTTATTTGTTGAGAATCTTTTCGCTGATTTGCATAATCTTTGATGCGTACTTCTTTTTGCGTGCGTTCAAAAAAGTCTTGTACAGCGGATAGTTGGCAATTGCAATCGCCAGACCGATAACGCCGATGACAATTCCAGGAGCCGTCATATCGCCAAGCCCCAACTGTGCCGCAATATCGGTCATAACCAAACTCATACCGCTTCCCATAACAAGGGCGCCAAAGCTCCCGAATGCATAGGAAAAAATAAGGGCTGGACGCTTTACCTTGGTATCCAGTGCACGGAGTTCATCCAGCTCCGAGGGCTGTTTTTCCATGTACTGCGTACGAATTTTTTGAGCCATAAATTGTTGATCGTTTTTGTTCATCATGATTACCTCTCTTTTTTTGTTTTTTGATGTTTGACGGATACAGTATATCGCATCCGTGTTTTTAATTTTTTTGTGAAATGTTTGCGTTTTGTTAAAAAGAAAAAAACGAAAAACTTTTTTTCGGATTTTAAAAAGTTCTCGACAAAACAGTAGACAAGCATAAAAAAATATGCTATAATATAATGAAATATCTTGTACACGGAGGAACGGCGTGGATATTCAAAACCTCTACCCCGGCTCTTGGGGTTCTAACTGTTATGTGTTGACAAGCGGAAAGCACGCCGCCATTGTAGATCCCAGTGCCGATGCCGCGCACATTCTGGAAGCCGTTCAAAAAGCAGGCGCCGTCCCGGACTTCATCCTGTTAACGCACGGGCATTTTGACCACATTGTATCTCTGGACCGCTTGCGCACCCTCGCCTCCATACCGGCCTATATTCACAAAGAGGACGCCGACATGCCGGAAGATGCAAACAAAAATGCATTCTATACATTTTTTCACATGAACCGCACCTATCGCCCGCCCGAACACACCCTGTCGGACGGAATGGTACTGCACCTGGGTGAAGAAACCATCCGCGTGTTGCATACGCCCGGACACACAAAGGGATCGGTTTGTTATATGCTTCCAAACAGAAGCCTTTTGACCGGCGACACCCTGTTTGCCGAAAGCTACGGCAGATGCGACCTCTACGGCGGAGATGAGCAAGCACTTTTTGCTTCTCTTTCCAAGTTGCGTTCCTTGCCGCCGCAAACCGTCATCTATCCGGGACACGGAGATTCCGCGCTTTTGCAACATGCACTCGACAATTGTTTTTATTGATTTGACTACTCTTTAACCGAAAGGATAAAAATAATCATGGATTATCAGCTTCTTGCCGACCTTCTTTTTCCGAATGTAACCGAAACGCCCGCCGATGTGGAAGCAAAGTACCCACCTCGCCAACTTCCGGAAGGCGCAAAAGTAACAAGATTCGCCCCCAGTCCGACAGGTTTCGTACATTTTGGAGGTCTCTTCCCATCCACCATCGGAGAGCGCTTGGCTCATCAAAGCAACGGCGTATTTTACCTTCGCATTGAAGATACCGATGCAAAACGCGAAGTGGAAGGAGCCGCAGAAGGCCTCATTCGGACGCTGGCACATTACGGTGTTCATTTTGACGAAGGCGCCGTAATCGGAACCGACAATAAAATTTGTGACAAAGGAAATTACGGGCCTTACAAGCAAAGCGAACGCGGTCCCATTTACCACGTTTTTGCAAAGCAACTGGTGCGCGAAGGCAAGGCTTATCCCGTATTTACCACGCAAGAAGAGCTGGACGCCCTGAACGCGCTTGACAAAAAAGCGGAAATCAAGGCGAAAGACTGGCATGAAGACCAAAGCGCGCAACACGAGGCCATGCTGAAAGCGCGCGATATCACATTGGAAGAAGTAAAGGCAAATTTGGCGGCAAAAAATCCGTTTGTCCTGCGTCTGCTTGCAGACGGCAATCCCGAAAAAAAGATTGCCTTTACCGATTTAATTAAAGGAAAACTGGAAATTCCGGAAAACGATGAAGACTTTGTACTGCTGAAATCGGACGGCATTCCAACTTACCACTTTGCACATGCGGTGGACGACCATTTGATGGGAACCACGCATGTCATTCGCGGAGAAGAATGGTTGCCGAGCCTCGCCAAGCATCTCATGCTCTTCCGTTACCTCGGCTTCCGTCTGCCAAAATACATGCACATTGCGCAAATCATGCGTTTGGACGAAAATGGAAACAAGAAAAAGCTTTCCAAACGCGATATGGGCGCCAACATGGACGATTACAGCCGTATGGGGTATGCCCCCGCATGCGTTTGCGAATATATTATGACGCTTCTCAACTCCAATTACGAAGAGTGGCATATGCAAAATCCGGAAAAGCCTTATACGGATTTTCCGTTCAACATCAAAAAGATGAGCTCGTCCGGTTGTCTGTTTGACTTTCACAAGCTTAATGATGTATCCAAAAACATCATCTCCCGCATGACAGCCGAAGAAGTGGCGGAGGCTGTAACCGATTGGGCAAACACTTACGATCCCGCTTTCGGCAAGCTGCTTTCCGAAAATCCCGCTTACGCCGTTTCGGTTTTCCAAATCGGACGGGGCGGAAAAAAGCCGAGAAAAGACCTTGCCACTTGGGCAGACGCAAAACCGTATATGGGATTCTTCTTCGATGCGCTGTTTGCCGTGGAGGATGAATATGCCGAAAACTTTGACCGTGCCGAAATCAAATCGGCGTTGCAAAAATTTTTGGCGACATTTGATATTGCCGATGATATGAACAGCTGGTTTGAAAAAATCAAAGCGGTGGCACGGGAAATCGGTTATGCCGATGATATGAAGGTCTATAAGGCAAATCCGGAAGCCTATCGCGGAAACGTGGCAGACGTCAGTATGTTTTTGCGCATAGCGGTTACGGGCAAGCTCAATTCGCCCGATATGTATGCCGTGATGCAGGTTTTGGGCGAAGCGCGTGTCAGACAGCGCATTCAAAAAATGATAGAACAAATCTAATAGAAAAAGGTTGAAAAGCTATGACGGAAATTGAAAAAAATTTTATACACGACATTATTGACGAGGATTTAAAATCTCTTCCCAATCTTAAAATCCATACCCGTTTTCCTCCGGAGCCAAACGGATACCTTCATATCGGCTCGGCAAAAGCCATTATGATTAATTATCAAGTCGCACAAAAATATAACGGACTGTTCAACCTCCGTTACGATGATACCAACCCCGCAAAAGAAGACAACGAATATGTGGAAGCAATTTACAAGGATTTGGAATGGCTCGGCGCCGTTCCGAACGGCGGCGTTTTTTACGGCTCCGACTACTTTGACAAATGCTATGAGTTTGCCGTACAGTTAATCAAAGACGGAAAAGCGTATGTTTGCGATTTATCGGCCGAAGAAATGCGCACATATCGCGGTACGTTGACCGAACCCGGCAAAAATTCGCCCTACCGCGACCGCAGTGTGGAAGAAAACTTGGACCTGTTTGAGCGCATGAAAAACGGAGAGTTTGCAGACGGAACGCATACATTGCGCGCAAAAATCGACATGGCAAGCCCCAACATGAATATGCGCGATCCGGCAATTTATCGCATTGTACACACCGACCACCACAGACAGGGTAACAAATGGTGCATCTACCCGTTGTACGATTATGCACATCCGATTCAAGACGCCTTGGAGGGTATTACACATTCCCTCTGCTCCTTGGAATTTGAAAACCACCGCCCGCTGTATGAATGGGTGATTCACAATGTAGGCTGCGGAAACGGGCAATTTCCAAAGCAACGGGAGTTTGCAAGACTGAATGTAACAAACACCGTCATGTCCAAACGCTATTTGCGCTATTTGGTGGAAAACGGCATGGTAGACGGTTGGGACGATCCCCGTCTTCCCACCCTGTGCGCGCTCCGCAGACGAGGATATACCCCCGCATCCATCTTTGATTTTGTTACCCGCGCAGGCGTTTCCAAAGCAGACAGCCTTGTGGATATCGGACTTTTGGAGCATTGCATCCGTGAGGAACTGAACACCACGGCACCGCGCCGCATTTGTGTGCAAAAACCGATCAAAGTTGTCATTACCAACTACCCTGCGGACAAAACGGAATATTTTGAAATTTCCAACAATCCGCAAAACCCGGAGTCCGGTACCCGTCCGGTTGCCTTTACGCGGGAAATTTATATTGACGCCGATGATTTTGCAGAGGTTCCGCCGCCGAAATTCTTCCGCATGAAGCCAGATGGAGAAGTTCGCCTCATGGGGGCTTATATCGTAAAATGCAACGAAATTATAAAAAATGAAGACGGTACAATCAAAGAAATTCTTTGCACCGCCGATCTCGAAACCGGAAACGGAATGCCCGCCGACGGACGCAAAATTAAAGGTACCATTCATTGGCTCTCCGCAAAATATTCCGAAGAAACAACTTTGATGCTTTACGATAAGCTCTTTACAATTGAAAATGTAAACGATATTCCAGAAGATAAAACTTATAACGACTATCTGAATCCCGATTCCCTCGTCAAATTGGAAAAATGCCGCATAGAGCCTTGTCTCAAAAATGCAAAAGACGGAGAACAATTCCAATTTGTCCGTGTCGGCTACTTCTGCAAAGACACCAAATACGAAAACACCTTTAACCGCATTGTCGGCTTGAAGGACAGCTTCCCCAAAAAATGAAAGATTGCCGTTTGGCAGCCAATTATGAAAGAACATGCTGCGTACATCTCAAAAAGATGCTCCGCAGCATGTTTTGTGTTTTGATGCAGCGCCAAAATTGCACTTGCCGTAACTTTACGCGCAAAAAAAGCACCTGCTTTTTGCAAGTGCTTTTTGTCTGGGGTGAGATATGGGATTCGAACCCACGACCTTCAGGGCCACAACCTGACGCGCTAACCAACTGTGCTAATCCCACCATAAAATGAATGGCGTGCCTTGAGGGATTCGAACCCCCGACCTACTGCTTAGAAGGCAGTTGCTCTATCCAACTGAGCTAAAGGCACATCAAGGAATTTGCTTCCCGTAAAACGGGAAGCAAAGCCTTTGGAGCGAGTGATGGGAATCGAACCCACGCGACCAGCTTGGAAGGCTGGGATTC
>CAYYCU010000107.1:0-5392 GCA_964470415.1 uncultured Ruminococcus sp. | reverse complement strand
CTATACGGAAGTGGTGCCCTGCCCTTGGAATGCAGACAATCGCCTGCTCCGCATTACCCTGCAAGCTGAGACGGCAGTGCAGAACAAGCAAAACAATTTGGTTTTTCTCATTGACGTTTCAGGCTCCATGAGCAGTGCCGATAAGCTTCCGCTCCTAAAAAAGAGCTTTGCTTATTTGGTCGGCAATCTCTCCCCCAATGATACCGTCTCCATTGTAACCTATTCCGGCAAAGAAGAAGTGATTTTGGACGGCTGTTCGGGTGCCGACAGCGCAACCATTTTGAGCGCCGTAAACGGTTTGACCGCCGCAGGCTCCACCTACGGCGAGGCCGGGCTGACAGAAGCTTACCGCATTGCCGAAAAGCATTTTTTGCAGGACGGAAACAATCGCATTATTATGGCGTCCGACGGAGATTTAAACGTTGGCATTACGTCCAACGAAGAGCTGAAGCAATATATTGAAGAAAAACGTACGCAAGGGGTATATCTTTCGGTCCTGGGCTTTGGCACCGGAAATTATCGCGACAGCAAAATGGAAACGCTCGCCGATAACGGAAACGGCGTTTACTACTATATCGATGGTGAAAGCGAAGCCGAAAAAGTTTTTGGAACCGATCTTTTCAGTACGCTTTATACCGTAGCACAGGACGTCAAGTTGCAGGTGACATTTGACGCACGCTACATTTCCTCTTACCGTTTAATCGGTTACGAAAACCGCCTTTTGGACGCCGATGATTTTCGGGACGATACCAAGGACGCCGGCGAGGTCGGTGCGGGACATCAAATTACCGTTTGCTATGAGTTGGTCACTACCCAACAAGCGGAAACGGCAACCGATGCCTGGGCGGTACTGGCCGTCAATTACAAAAAGCCGGGAGAAATAGCAAGCGGAAACGGCAACCAATACCAAATCGGAACGGCGCAAATACAGGAAACTGCCGATGCCGATATGCAATTTTTATCCTGCGTCATTCGCACGGCCATGCTACTGCACGAAAGTCCCTACCTCGGTGACACGGTTCTCTCCAATATTGTATCCGATTTGCAAGCGTTGGATTTATCCGCCTACCCGGATCGCATGGAATTTTGCACCCTGCTGGAAAAACTTTTGCAAGCCGAATAAATACGAATTTATAACAGAAAGGAATTACGATGATGAAAACAAAAAAAGCCCTTGGTTGGATTGCCGTTATGCTTGTCCTGCTGCTCTTTTGCATCACCGCCTGCTCCGCCGCAGACAAAGGCAGCGATGATGCGTTCTACACGCCGGGAGACCAGGAAAAAGCCGATTTCGGAAACGGATTTACCGATGAGGAGCCGGCCGGTCAAACGGATTTGAGTGCTGACCGTAAAATTATTAAAACCTTTGACATCTCCTCCGAAACAAAAGACTTTGAACAGGCAACCGCAGGCCTGCAACAAATGATAACCGCGTACGGCGGATATGTGGAAAGCTCTTCCTCCTCCAATCAAAGCTTAAGTAGCTCCTCCTCCGATTATGCGCGTTATGCGACCTACACCATTCGCATTCCCGCGGAGCAGGTTGACGGTTTTGTCGGTTCAATGGGCAATCTGTTCCATGTTACCTCCAATCGCTCCTATGTGGAGGACGTAAGCGAGACCTACTACTCGATTGAAGCCAAGCTGGAGGAGCTCCAAACCGAGCGCGCGTCCTTGCTGGACATTTTGAACCAACAGGAAACCAAAGCGGATTACAGCATGTGGCTAACGGTTCACCAGCGGCTCTCCGAGGTCACGCAACAAATTGCGGTTTATCAAGGACAACTCAACCGCTACGACAGTAAAATTGCATACTCCACCGTCAATTTAAGCATCTGCGAGGTACTTGTGTACTCCGAGGTACAGGTCAACACGCAATTCGGTACACGGCTTGCATCTGCCTTTCGCAGCGGCTGGAACGGATTTGTGACGGTTATGCAAGAGCTTTTGTTGATTTTTGCACATCTCCTGCCGTTTTTGCTCTTGTTTGCACTGATTGGATTGATTGTATTTCTCATTTTAAAAGCTGTAAACAAGCGGAAAAACAATCCGTAACCGTTGCTGCTTTGTTGAATTGAAAAAGTCCAACGCGGGCAAATGCCCGCGTTGGACTTTTAGTTTTATTCATGATGATTTCATGGATAAAGGCTGCTCAAACACACTGTGTGTTCTCACTGCAACAAATACTCAATATACACAGGATGATGGTCGGAGGGATACGCCCCATCAATCTGCTCTTTGCAAACATGATATCTGGTGACAACCAAATCACCTTTTACAAAGAAGAAATCAATAACCGCTCCCGCATAATCATTTTTATAATGGTTGTGGAAAGTAGATCCGCCTGAAGTCGTTGTTTCGGCAACCGTGGAGGCATTCGCAAAACCGGCTCCAATGATGGTGTTATATGGGTTACTGTTAATCGCACAGTTAAAGTCACCGGTCATAATAACGGGATACTTTTTGAGAAACTCGCTGACAAGATTGACCAAAATTTCTGCCTGCTCTTCACGAACTGCGTTGGGACCGTGGTCCAAGTGGGTGTTTGCATGCACAAAAGTCTTGCCATCGCTCTTGCGACAAAGTACCGCATACGTTACAACACGGTTGCAAAGAGAGCCATCCACCTTTGAGGTTACATCCGGCGTACTCGACAACCATTTTGTGTCACTTTCCAGGCATGTAAACAAATCCTTGCGATAGAAAATTGCGCTGTGCTCGCCAAGGCCGTTATCGCGTCCCGTTCCTACGCAAGCATAATTTTCAGCCAAACCGCTTTTCAAAATATTCATCCAAGCCATGCTGGCTTCTTGCACGCCAATGACATCGGGCATGTAAAGCTTAATCATTTTTATAACACGGTCTTGATTGGTCGAGGAACCGCCAACCCACAAGTTAAAGCTCATGGACTTAATGGTAGCCGTTTCGGAGCTCTCGCGAATGGGGGAATCCACCGTTACGGCAATTTCATCGTTGTCAATTTCAAACATGGCTTTAAACAGATTCAATGCATGATAAAATCCGGAATCGCCGCCACCCGTTACGAGAACGGCAGTATCATCGGATGCGATGTAAGCATCGGATGCCAGCAAATCTTCGGGAACCGTAATGCCCTCGCCGCGATTGGTGCTGCCAATCAGAATTTCATAAGTGCCGGCCTCGGTTGCAACGGCATCGCTCCGATAAGGAACATAGTAGCCGGTTGCATCCAGCAAATAGTCGCAGAGTACCTTTGCGGCATCTTCTTCGCGGCTTGCCTTTGCAGGATATACAATGACGCATTTTTTAATAGAATGGCCTTCTACGGACACTTTATTCACATCATAGTGTCCTTTTACCAAATCGCTTTCGGAAGCGGACATAAACACCCCCTCCGAAAAATTCTTTTCCACAACATTGGAAATAAAATCTTCAACAGCCGATTGCAAGGTCTCGGTTTTGTAACCAAAGATGACAATCTTTTTACCGATGAGGGTATATCCGTAGTCATTTGCACGCAGGGTTGCCTTGTAGGTCAGTGTTTCCTCACGGTTGGTATTGCCAATCAGAATTTCGTACTCTCCTACCGAAAACTGCGGGAAACCTTCTTTTACCGTGTCGGTCTTAAGCTCGCAACTGGGTGCACCTTCCAGCTCTTTTAACGCGTTCTTTAACGAAGTGGCAAGATTGTATACCGTTGCATTGGATTCTTCCGGTCTGACAATCTTATAATTGGACAAATCAGACAGCAGAATTTGATCCTCCGGATCGGCCGGTGTGGGGGTGGGAGCGGTGGTTTGCTCCGGGGTGGTCACCTCATCCGTATTGGCGGATGTATTGGTGGTTTCATCGTCCGGCGTGTCTGCCGGTGTGCAGGCAGCAAAGCTTAACAGCAGCATCAGCGTTGCCAGCATAAGAGCGAGTACTCTTTTCATGTTCGTTCTCTCCTTTGTGGTGTTTTTTATATTTACGGAAGCAGGAAATCAGCATAAATAGGATAATGGTCTGATACCTGCTGCCCGTTAATACCTTCATCGCAGACGCGATACTCGGAAACGTAGTAAAGATCGGTTTTTACCATACAGTGGTCGATGGTAGAAGATTGCCAATCGGTGCGACCTTGCTCGGTCGCATAAAAATAATCTGCCTTGTTTAAAGAATCTTGAAATCCGAATTTTACCAAAGATTGATATGCGGAATTGGAGCTTCTCATATTAAAGTCGCCGGTTAAAAACATGGGGTAGTCATACTTTTTCATAAAGTTCATGAGCACGTTACACTGCTGTTGCAATGCACCCCAATCCAAGTGCGTGTTGGCATACACAAACTGCTTGCCATCGCTCTTGCGCTCAAAGACCGCCCACGTGACAATGCGGATATAATCCGATGATTCATATTTACTTCCCGATACATCGGGGGTATCCGAAAGCCATTTGGTATCGGATTCGATTACGTTAAATTCACTCTTTTTATAAAAGATAGCGCAATGCTCACCGCCCAGGTTTGCATCTCTGCCAACGCCTATACAACCGTAATCATCGGACAGCGCGGATTTCAAACTTGACATCCATTTGTTATTTCCTTCTTGAACGCCCAACAAATCCGGACTGTATTTTTTAATCATGGCAATGGCGTTTGCAGTACGTTCATTGCTCATTTCGCCCGTTTTGAGGTTAAATGACATAATGCGCATGGTTGCGTCATCGGCGCTTTCGCAAACTGCCTGTTTGATGTTCAGCTCCAAGGCAACCTCTTCGGTCTCAAACATCTGTTTAAACAGCGTGTATGCATGATACCACCCCATGGCATCCGCACCGCTGACCAGCGTTGCCTGTTTGGTGGAAAGGATGTATGTTTGATGTGCTTCCAAATCGGCGGGAACCGACTCCGGACGATTGGTATAGCCCAACAGGATTTCATACGTTCCGTCCGCACGTTCAACCGTATCGCTTTGAACGGGAACCAAATAGCCAACGGTTTCAAACAAAAAGTCTTGTAAATCCTCTGCCATGGTGCGCCCGTCCGTGCTGTTTTTTGCATATACAATCACGCAGTTTTTGATGTGATTGCCGGCAAGCGAAACACGGTTGATGCTGTATGTTCCCTTTTTGGTCACCGCATCCGATGCGGCAAACAAAACACCGTCCTGCAAAGCCTTATCGCTCAAAATATTTTCGATAAACAAATCCACGGCTTTTTCGATTGTCTCTGCCGTATGACCGAAAATGACAATTTTTTTATCAATTAAGGTATAGCCGTAATCGTTGGAACGAAGCGTTTGTTTATAAGTGGCGGTTTGCGCCCGATTGGTGTCCCCGACCAAAATTTCGCATTCCTGCTCTTGGAATTGCGCCCAACCTTCCTTTATGACATCGGTTTTTACCGTGCAGGAAGCGCCGGTGGAAAGCTGATT
>CAYYCU010000106.1:3210-5437 GCA_964470415.1 uncultured Ruminococcus sp. | reverse complement strand
ATGAAAAAGCGGTTATTTCAGTTCTACAACCGTTACACCGCCATCGCCTTCCCCGTATTTACCGAGGCGAAAGGCTGCAACGCGGCGATCGGTTTTCAAATGTTGCCAAAGTGCATTTTTTAACGCGCCGGTTCCTTTGCCGTGTATCAAACGCACGCTGTGAAAATTTGCCAACACCGCTTCGTCCAAATATTTGTCAACGGCAAGCCAGCCCTCATCTCCCAACAATCCGCGCAAATCAATTTCATCGCGAAAATCGCGGTTTACCTTGGCATGATATTCGGTTGCGGGCTTTGCTTTTTTCCCGCTGATTACCTGTACCTTTTCTTCAATCAACTGCAAATTGGAAATTTGGGTACGGGTTTTGAGGATACCTGCCTGTACCGTTACACTGCCGCTTTTATCCGGCGTTTCCAGCAACACACCTTCTTTATCAATGTTGACAATATAGACCTTGTCCCCTTTTTTTAAATCTCGCGGAAGTACATATTTCTCGTTTTTCTTTTCTTCCACGGGATTAATTTTATCATCGTTTTCGCGAATGGCGATACGAACGGCGCGGCGTGCATTTTCCAGCTCCTGTGAAAGTCTGCCGGCTTCTTCGGCTTTTTTGGCCTTTTCAAGCTGTGCGAAAATAAATTCACTGGACGCCTTTGCACTTTCCAGCATTTGCTGTGCCTTTTTACGGTCTTGTTCTATTTTTCGCTCCGCCTCAAAAAATTGCGTCTGAATCTGCTTTTCGGCATCCTGCTTCATGCGTTCATATTCGGCTTTTAAGCGTACGGCTTCCTCACGGTTTCGGTCTGCCTCCAGGCGTGCCGCCTCTAATTGCTCAATCACCTCTTCAAAGTGCTGATGCTCACGGTTGACATGCCCTTTTGCACGGTCGATAATCTCATCCGGCAAACCGAGCTTGGAGGAAATTGCAAAAGCATTGGATTTTCCGGGTGTTCCAATCATCAACCGATAAGTCGGCTTTAGCGTTGCAATATCAAATTCACAAGAGGCGTTCTGCACACCGGGCGTATCCAGCGCATACATTTTAAGCTCGGTGTAATGCGTGGTTGCCACGCACATGGCACCAACGGCACGAACCGACTCAATAACGGCAAGTGCCAATGCCGCGCCCTCCACCGGATCGGTCCCTGCTCCCAGTTCATCAAACAAGCAAAGCGACCGTTCGTTCATTTCTTCCACCACATGCACAATATTTACCATATGAGAAGAAAAGGTGGAGAGCGACTGCTCTATGCTTTGTTCATCTCCCAAATCGACCAGAACGCGGTCAAAAATACAAATGGAGGATTCCGAATCCACGGGAATATGCAAGCCCGCCTGCGTCATCAGCGCAAACAGCCCAACGGTCTTGAGCGTGACCGTTTTGCCGCCCGTATTCGGACCTGTAATAATCAAGGTATCATACCCGTTTCCCAACCGAATGTTGGTAGGAACCACCTTTTGCGAATCAATTAAGGGATGACGTGCGCGGCGGAGATCCAAACTTCTTCCGCCCGCTATTTGCGGTTCGCATGCCTTCATACGGAAGGAAAGCTCGGCACAGGCAAAGCAAAAGGCAAGCTCGGTGATATTCAAATAATTCAGGCGCAAAGATTCCGCCGCCGCGCTGACATCCGCCGAAAGTGAAAACAGAATTTTTTCAATTTCGTGCTCTTCACGGGATTGCAACATACGGAGCTCGTTATTGGCATCCACAATTGCCATTGGCTCAACAAAAATCGTTGCGCCGGAAGAGGACGTATCGTGAATCAATCCCTTTAATTCATTTTTACACTCCGCCTTAACGGGAACAACATACCGCCCATTGCGCAGCGTAACCAAATTTTCCTGTAAGATTTTGGAATACGAACCGTTGATATAATGCTGTAAAGTTTCTTTAATGCGGCTGTTCGCGTCCCGAATTTTGCGGCGAATTTCCGCCAACTCGCGGCTGGCATCATCGGAAATCATATCCTCGGAAAGAATCGAGCGCATAATGCGCTCCTCCAAAAAACGGTTTGGCAACAACCGTTCAAACATTTCGTCAAGCGCGGTTTCAAAAGGCTTGTTGACCTGAAGATAATCGACAAGTGCACGCGCCGAATGCAGTACCCGTCCGATTTCCAACAATTCTCTTGTGGAAAGCATGGCGCCTTTTGCGGCGCGTTCGCATGCCGCCGAAACATCTTTTACCGCGCCAAACGGCGGCATTCCTTTTACTTCGCATAAG
>CAYYCU010000106.1:0-3110 GCA_964470415.1 uncultured Ruminococcus sp. | reverse complement strand
GCCGTGCGTGCAGACGCGGTAAGCGGACAAATGACTTGGGCTTCCCGAATGTCATCGTAAGTGCCTGTTGCAGGCGGCAATTCTTTGCCGCGCTTTTTTAGGCAATCGGAACAAAAAAGCGCACCGTTCATCACATCCAAATAGAAAAGCGCCGCCTCATCCGTGCCGCAAATACAACAACCGTCTGCCTCCGGCGCATAACCGGACATTGCCGCGGCGCGAAGTTCAAAAGCACCTTTTACCGTTTCCTGCGGATAAAGGTTGTGACTGACGGCATACAAAGCGTTTAAAAGCAAGCGCAACATGTCCCCCGCTTCCGCACCCTCGTCCGTCAGTTCATATGTTGCCTCGCAAAGATACGCCGCCAAATTCATACGGTCCATATCCATGCTGATTGCATAAAACGAATCGATAACGGATCCGCCCTTTAAAATATAGAAATCCCCTTTTTTGTAATATTCAAAATTGGCATAAGTAAAAAGCTGACTGACTGCCCTTTGCTCGCCGCGTAAAGATTTGCTGCCTTTGGAAAGCAACGTAATACGCCCTTTTTCGGCAGTTAATACCGTCAGATACCGGTCGTTGGCACCCATATTACGCACGCGAATTACCAGCCCGTCTATTGCCTCGTGCGGCATTTTGCATCACCTGCCCTTGTAACCGTATACCGACTGCGATTAATCCTCGGTATATCCGAAATTTAAAATTCCGCGCTGACTGTCACGCCAATTTTCTTTTACCTTTACCCAAAGATTTAAATAGACCTTGACATCGAGCAGAGCCTCCAAGTCCTCGCGTGCATAGCTGCCGATACGTTTGAGCGTCTCTCCGTTTTTACCGACCAAAATACCTTTGTGAGAAGCTTTTTCGCAAAAAATCTCAGCACGAATGCGCACCAGTCCCTCCTCCTCGATATATTCTTCGATGACGACCGCCACGCCGTGCGGAATTTCTTTATCCACCGTACGCAAAATTTTTTCGCGGATAATTTCCGCCGCCAATTGCTTTTGAGGCTGATCTGTAATCATATCCTCTTCATAAAACCACTCGCCCTCATGCAAAAGCTTGGCGCATTCCTCCATCAGCTCGTCCACATATTTCCCGCGCTTTGCCGAAATCGGCACTACGGCAAAAAAGTCGTGCAGGGCGGCATACGCCGCAATCGTCTCGGCAAGCTTTTCCCGGCGGTAAAGGTCAATTTTGTTCAACACCAAAATGCCCGGTGTGCCGGAACGCTTTAAATATTTTATGACATCCTCCTCCACGCTTCCGGGTGCAAAGCCTGCGTCTGCTACCAAAATGACCGCATCGCCCTCCTGCATAGCCCCTGTGGCGGTTTTTACCATAAAATTACCCAGTGTATTTTTGGGTTGAAAAATACCGGGCGTATCCAAAAAGACGAACTGATTTTCACCGCGGGTTTCAATTCCCGCGATGCGGTTACGCGTTGTTTGGGGTTTTGCCGAAACAATTGCAATTTGTGCGCCCAAAATGCTGTTTAAAAGCGTTGATTTTCCAACATTGGGACGACCTATAATACTGATAAAGCCTGTTTTTTTCATGTTTTGCTTGAAATCCTTCTCATTCTTCTTTTTCCATCAAAAACGCCTTCACGTTATCGGTTAAAACATTGACGGTTTCATCGCGCTCTTTATCGGTCAAATAAAAGGCGGTTACCTTACCCGTTGATGAATCCGCAACGGCATAAAAGCTGTAACATGTTTCAATATCGGCGGAATAAATTACCGTATCTCCGCTTTTATGAATTTCGCAGTCAAATTCTTCAAACTGCTTGGCGTAAACCTTTCCGTTCTGTTCGGAAAAGCGCACCACATCCACCAGCATCATGTCGGGTTTGGTTTTTAAATTCAATCCGGTTAAATAATCGTGTGCCTCCAAAACGGCGATTGGCGCAAATATTGCCAAAAAGACACCGATACAAATCAAAAACGTAATCAGCTTTACATGTCTGGAAAAGAAGGTTTCGGTTTTTCCGGTTGTCTCGTTGTAACCGTAGTCTTTGTTTTTCATATGTAAGATTCTCCTAAATCATCAATTTTGTTTTACGGAAAGTCCCATTTGATCCATGATTTCGCTTTGACGGCGGCGCATATCGGTCTCGTCCGCTTCGCCGGTCTCGTGGTCATATCCCAAAAGATGAAGCATGGAATGCACGGTAAGGAACGCAACCTCGCGCTCAAAGCTGTGTCCGTATTCCTCTGCTTGCTTTTTTGCCTGTTCAAGAGAAAGCACAACATCGCCAAGCATACCCGTCAGCTCGTCCACCGGCGGCTCCTCGCTGTTTCCGTCATAATCAAACAGAGGGAAAGAAAGCACATCGGTGGGACGGTCGATTCCGCGAAAGCGCTGATTCAGCTCTCGGATTCCGGAATTATCCGTAAAAGTTACCGATACTTCACAGGAGTTGCAATAATGCTCGTAGGAAAGAACGGTCTGAACCGCTTGACGAATTAACATTTTCAATTTATAAGAAACAGGAATTTCCTTTTGGCTGTCCTCAAAATAAATTTTTAAGCAAGGTTTGTGTTTCATTTTTGTTTGACTCCTCTTGATTTTTTATTTTTCGCTTTTACGTTCGGCGTGAATTTTTTTGACAGCATAGCGCTCGGTCTCACGGCGCGTCAGCTCTCTGTCATGCTTTTCATATGCTTGGATAATTTTTTGTACCAATCTGTGGCGTACAACATCTCTCTCGTTAAAATAATGAATGCCGATGTCATCTATTCCGTCCAGAATTTTGACAGCCAATGCAAGTCCGCTTTTTTGTCCGCGCGGCAAATCGGTTTGTGTGATATCACCCGTAATAACGGCCTTGGAGTTAAATCCCAAGCGTGTCAAAAACATCTTCATTTGTTCGGGCGTGGCATTTTGGGCTTCGTCCAAAATGATAAAGGAATCATCCAGCGTTCTGCCGCGCATATAGGCAAGCGGGGCAATTTCAATGGTTCCCTTTTCTACCAGCTTTTGATAAGTTTCCGTCCCCATCATTTCATACAAAGCATCGTAAAGCGGGCGCAGATAAGGATCGATTTTGCTTTGCAAATCCCCCGGCAAAAAGCCCAGCTTTTCTCCCGCCTCAACAGCAGGAC
>CAYYCU010000105.1:2054-5437 GCA_964470415.1 uncultured Ruminococcus sp. | reverse complement strand
GGGATTGAGCGCAATTGCCTGGTTTCCGGGAAGTGTCCATGTGGTTGTAGTCCAAATGATGAAATAAGTATTGGCAATGTCGCAAACATCTGCCAGCTTGCCTTGGTCGTCCTTCAAACGGAATTTGACATAAATGGAGGTACACTTGTCTGTTTTATATTCGATTTCCGCTTCTGCCAAAGCCGTTTCATCAACCGGGCACCAATACACGGGCTTTAACCCTTTATAAATATAGCCGCGCTTATACATTTCACCGAACACCTTGATTTCGCGGCCTTCAAATTTTTTGTCCATTGTGAGATAAGGATGTTTCCAGTCACCGCTGACGCCGAGACGAACAAACTGTCCCATTTGTACCTTTACAAAATCGGCGGCAAATTGGTGGCAGGCATTGCGAAATTCGGGAATGGACATCTTTTTTCGGTCCAATTTGTTTTTCTTGATAATGGCCGATTCAATCGGCATACCGTGGTTATCCCAGCCGGGAATATAGGGAGCGCGGTAGCCCATCATGGATTTTGATTTGTTGATAAAATCTTTGAGGATTTTATTCAATGCGGTTCCCATGTGAATGTTTCCGTTGGAGAAGGGAGGACCATCGTGCAGGATATAGAGCGGCTTGTCCGCGCCGTTTTGCTGCATTTTTTGATAAAGGTCAATCGACTCCCAGTATTTGAGCATATCGGGTTCTCTTTGCGGCAAATTTGCGCGCATGGGAAAATCGGTTGTCGGAAGATTCAGCGTATTGGTATAATCTTTTGCCATTTTTTAGTCTCCTGTTCTGATACCCAAATTTGACGTTGTTACATGTTTGGCAGAAAAACGTAAAAAACCGTCTCACAGCCAAACGGCTATGAGACGGATAATTCTCCGCGGTACCACTCATATTCGCCGCAAAAACGGCGCACTTTCGGAAGCTTGCAAACTCCTCGACTTTAACGCAGTCATACGAATGTACCTACTGACCAAGCGGTGTTCCGTACATCAACTCGGAAGTGATGCCGCAAAAAAGTACTGCCTGTGTGCTTTCACCAACCGCACACTCTCTGTAAGGGTTCCTTTTTTGGGTGCCTTCGTCAACATTTTTTCTTTTTTTCATTATAACACAGTTTTTATTTTTTGTCAATCTTTTTAGTAAAAATCTTTTTAATAAAAAGGAAAGAGAAACATGCAAAAATAAGACCGTTGACAAAAGGCAAACCGATTGTCAATGTGTATAAAAAATTTACTGCTTGATTTTTCTGCATTCCACGTAATAGCGTTTATCTTGTGCATGTCCCATGGAAAATGTTTTGCGCGGCAGGGCACCGTCACAAATGACGGTACGGAACAGTTCATCCTTTCGCATTCCTTCAAAAAGGAAGCCGATTGCGTTTTCTTTTTCGGCAAGCGCACGCAAAGCCTCTTCGCCGTGTATGTAATCTACTTTGGCAGTCGGGTGCCGTTCGGTGTAATCCGAAAGGAACGCTTGCAGGGTGCCGACCGTCAGTTGCTGAACAGGGTGCGGTACGGTACAGCAATATTCGCCGTCCTGCATAATACCGCGAACGGTTTGCGGTGCGGCCGTTCCGTGTAAAGCGGTTGCAAAAGCGCAAAATTCATCCCAAAGCGCATGCGGATTTACCCCAAAGACCACGCGATAAATGGGTTCAAATTCCAATGCTGCGTCATGCAGGTTTACAATTTCGGTCAGTGCATACCGTGCGGGATGATTCTTTGCAACGCTTTCTCCGAGTCTTTCTTTTATTTCCTCATATGTGGCTTTTGCGGCAGCAAGAGAGTGGTTTCCGTCACCGACTGCAAACAACAGCGGCGCGGCGTTTGCGCTTCCGTATCTCTTTGCCAATGCTTGCGGTGTAATCAGAGCTTTCAGCGCAAGTTTTACCGCCTCTTGTTCGGTATCGGAGAGCAGATGTGCCCGGATGCTTCCTCCGCCAAGCATCAAATCAAAACAGTAAAGCGGTTTGCGGGGGTTGCATGCCGCCAAAATCGGTTCGATTACGGTTTGTCCCGGATCATCAATTAAAAACATGGCATGCGGCAGTTCGAGCGGCGCATCTCTTCGAATGGCAACGCGCGGCGGAATCCGTTCCAGTACGGTACCCTCTGTTGCACGGATGAGAGAATGGGAACCGGCACGGTAATCGTAGCATTCCAAATCAACCGCTCCCACAATGCCGCGGCGTACGGTACCGTTGGACTGTGTACGGGATACGGCGATCATGGCATGGGGATGATTTTGCAATACACATTGAAGCATTTGAGACATGGTACTGTTAATTTTGGGAATCCGTTCGTTTGCTTCATGCAGATAAACTTCCGGTAAAATCATGCGAAGTGTGGAGGGCGCATCCTCTACAAGCGCATCTGCCGCTTGCCAATAGGCAGGCTCGCTGGTGTATTGGTCACATGCCACCGTTGCCCAGCGTGTTCCGTCTGTTTGGCTAAAATCGGGCAAAAGAATATCCGCCGCGTCAAATACGTCTTTTTCGTAATTCATAAAAACCTCCGCAGGAAATGGAATGGATGTAAAAAAGTATAGCATAATATTGTCGGTTTGTCAAGGCGGATATTCGGAGAAAATCGTAACCGTTCCGAAAGATAATATGCGCGGAGATTGTAACAATGAAAACCAAATACTTGACAAAACCGATAAAATACGATATAATAGTTTTGAAAATACAACTGTTTCTTTTACAGAAGCAAAACGGAGGAAAAACAGATATGATTTCAAAAGCCTTGGCGGAATCCGTACTTGCCTGCGCCATGTCGGGCGGAGCAGATTTTGCGGAACTGTACGGTGAGATTACACGAAACAACACCGTTTCCATGATAGACGGCAAAATTGAGCGCGTAACGGATAATTTGATTTCCGGCGTTGGAATCCGCGCTTTTTTCGGAACGCAAACGGTGTTTGCATCCACTTCCGACACGTCCCGTGAGGGATTGTTGAAATGCGCCCGGTCGGTTGCCGCCGCCATGCTCGAAAGCAAGCAGGAGGTCAGCGTGATTTTAAAAGAGCGCATGTTTCCCAATATTCATCCCGCTGTTGTCATTCCGACGGGTGTGGATGCAAAAATACGTGCCGATATTTTGCGCGCGGGTTGTTTTGCTGCCAAGGAATACGATGACGCCATTTCTCAAGTCAGCGGCTTTTTGATGGGTGTTGACCACAGCATTTGGATCGCCAATACCGATGGACTTTATACAACCGACCGCCATATCCGCACAAGAATTGCCGTTTCCGCAGTGGCAAGTGCGGCAGGGGTGAACCAATCCGGCTCGGATTCTCCCGGTGCCGGTATGGGACTGGAATTTTTTGAACGTGTAAATCCTGCCGATGTTGGGCGTGAGGCGGCAAGACAGGCAATGGTGAATCTGCG
>CAYYCU010000105.1:0-1954 GCA_964470415.1 uncultured Ruminococcus sp. | reverse complement strand
AATGGAGAATTTATGGCAGTTCCAACACCGCATATTGCCGCAAAGGCAAATGAAATTGCAAAAACCGTATTGATGCCGGGGGATCCGCTTCGTGCGGAATTTCTTGCAAAGCACTATTTGGAAAACGCCGTATTGGTTAACGATATTCGCGGCGTGCATGGCTATACGGGCTATTATCAAGGAAAGCGGGTAACGGTAATGGCTTCCGGAATGGGGCAACCGTCTATCGGTATTTATTCTTATGAGCTGTTTCAATATTATGATGTGGATGCGATTATTCGAATCGGTTCTTGCGGCTCTTTTCATCCGGATTTGCATGTCCGCGATATTGTAATTGCCATGGGTGCCTGCACAAACGGCAATTATGCCGCACAGTTTCAAATGCCCGGCACGTTTGCTCCCATCGCGGATTTTGATTTGGTACGCCGTGCGGCGGAAATTTGCGATGCGCTTGGGGTTCGCTATAAAGTCGGCAACATTTTTTCATCGGATATGTTTTATAATGTTGCGGGAAACGACATGGAATGGGCAAAAATGGGCGTGCTCGGTGTGGAGATGGAGTCGGCAGCGCTTTATTGCAACGCGGCTTGGGCAGGAAAAAAAGCACTTTGCCTTTGTACCGTCAGCGACAATTTCTTGCATCCGGAGGAAAATGCAACGGCGGAGGAACGGCAATCATCCTTTACCGACATGATGAAGGTTGCATTGGAATTGGCACTTTGATGAAACAATTCCGTTGTTTACGGCAACAAATAAAAAAGAGGATCGGTCTCTGGCTGTTCAAAAGCCTGTGACGGTTCCTCTTTTTGTTTTACAAATGTTTTTTGGATATCGAACGGTAGCTTGGTTTGCTTTTCGTCATGCAAACAAGGAGATCAGAAACATGACGAGATAAGCAAGAATACCGGAAGTAACCAAAACGGTGAGAATCAGTGCCGTTAGGCGCACGGGGAACGAGTAAACTGCTTTCTTTTTCTTTGCCATAATCAATCATTCTTCTTTCTGTGTTTTTTCAGCATTACGGCAACGGGACGCCTGTTGCCGGAATTTTCACTTTCTTCAGGCTTTTTGTACCGTTCGGAACGGAGTCGGTATCGGTGGTGGCACGAACCAAGGTTTGCCCTTTTTTGAGAGACATCAACGTTAGGCCGCCGGAGGTACGCGTTGCCATTTGCGGGATGAGCGTGGATTTGATAACAATGGCACGGTTATCGGAGGAAACCAACAAAATGTCCATGGGCGCTTTTTCGTAAAATGCCGCCACAATGGGGGAGCTTTTGGAAAATGCCGAGGTGATTTTGCGGCGGTTGCCTGTAATTTCGTAATTGGCGGCAGAAACGCGGACGCCTTTTCCGTTTGCAAAAATGAATATAAAGTTTTCTTTTTGCGGATAGTGATTTTGAATATTCATCAAAACGGGTTTTTCATCGGGATCCATTTTTAACGTAACGGGCAAATAATCTCCGAGGGCAGAAGCCTTTGTTGTATCAAAATCATTTGCCTTTGCACGGTACAGCTGACAACGGTCGGTAAAAAATACAAGACTGTCGGTGTTTTCACCGTCCGTAATATTGAGGATTTCGTCACCGTCCTTGCATTTTTGCTCATCGTTTCCGCGCAGAGATTGGAATGTGATTTTTTTAAAGTAGCCTTCCCGCGTCAGAACGAAGCGCGCAGGGTATTTTTCAACATGATCATCTTCTTGATATGTTGCAACGGAGTGAGCGGAAACAATTTGCGTTCTTCTCGGCTGTGCATATTTCTTTTTGATTTCGGTCAGCTGTTTGATGATGAGTGCTTTTTGCTTCAATTCATCTTTCAGTGTTTCTTCCATGTCTGCAATTTCCTGCTGCAAGCCTTCGATTTCGGAAATGCGGTTTAGGATATATTCGCGGTTTAAATTGCGCAATTTGATTTCGGCGATATAGTTTGCTTGAATTTCATCAATGTCAAA
>CAYYCU010000104.1:0-5438 GCA_964470415.1 uncultured Ruminococcus sp. | reverse complement strand
TAAACAATCACGCTCATATAATGCAAGCAAATAATGGATATAATAATTATTCTTTGTACATTGCATTAAAACAATTATATGTTGCGAAAGCGGTAACAGGAGCGGTACAATTAAAAATAAATCAAGCAAATTTATTATCATTAGAGATACCAAAACTAAACGAAAATGCTTTAATTGAATTTAATCAAATTTGCGAAGTTATGTTTGCGAAGATTCCCTGCTCGATTGATAGACAAAAAATTTTTCAATCTTTTTTATAAACGACCGTAAAACCTATTGACTTTATAGGTAAATTGTTGTATAATATTATCAACATATAAAAATGGTAGGTAAATAACTTTGAAAAATTATTTCGAATTATTGGTACGAGCCAACTTCCGTTTCGGACGAATGCGTTGCGCCTTTTCGTTTAAGTCAAAAATATAATATTAAAGAAAAAAGGAGAATGTTATTATGTCTGAAAACAATTATAAATTTGAAACTTTACAGCTGCACGTAGGGCAGGAAACGCCCGATGCGGTAACGGATGCACGTGCCGTTCCCATTTACGCAACCACCTCTTACGTGTTCCACGATTGCGCACATGCGACGGCACGCTTTAATTTACAGGACGACGGCAATATATACGGACGCTTGACAAACAGCACGCAGGAGGTATTTGAAAAACGCATTGCCGCATTGGAAGGCGGCGTAGCGGCTTTGGCGCTTGCTTCGGGTTCGGCGGCAATCACTTACGTCATTGAGGCTCTTGCGCAAAACGGCGGACATATCGTGGCACAAAAAACCATTTACGGCGGCAGTTATAATTTACTTGCGCACACCTTAACGAATTTCGGCATTACGACGAGCTTCGTGAATATTCACGACGTTACGGAAGTAGAAAACGCCATTCGAGAGAATACTCGTGCGATTTATATTGAAACGCTGGGAAATCCCAATAGCGATATTCCCGATATAGACGCACTTGCAGACCTTGCTCATAAACACGGGTTACCGTTGGTTGTCGATAATACGTTCGGAACCCCTTACCTGATTCGCCCCATCGAACACGGTGCGGATATCGTAGTACACTCTGCAACTAAGTTTATAGGCGGACACGGCACCACTCTCGGCGGCGTTATCGTTGATTCGGGTAAATTCGATTGGACAATTTCGGGGAAATATCCCGCCATTGCCGCCCCGAATCCAAGTTACCATGGTATATCGTTTGTGCAGGCAGCGGGTGCCGCAGCCTTTGTAACCTATATTCGAGCCGTTCTCTTGCGGGATACGGGCGCAACTTTGTCGCCGTTTGCGGCGTTTTTACTGTTGCAGGGGGTAGAAACTCTGTCTCTCCGCTTAGAACGACATGCGGAAAATACGAGAAAAGTAATTGAATTCCTATCGAATCATCCGCAGGTGGAGAAAGTAAACCACCCTTCTTTACCGCAACACCCCGATCATGCCCTATACCAAAAATACTTTCCGAACGGCGGAGCGTCTATTTTTACCTTTGAAATAAAAGGCGGACAAAAAGAAGCGCATAAATTTATAGACAGTCTTAAAATATTCTCACTGCTCGCTAACGTTGCCGACGTAAAGAGCTTGGTTATTCATCCTGCAACCACGACGCACAGTCAACTTACCGCCGAAGAACTTGCGGATCAAAATATTAAACCCAACACCATACGCCTTTCCATCGGCACCGAACACGTCGAAGATATTATTGCCGATTTACAACAAGGTTTTGACGCAATACGGTAAAGGAGAATACGATTATGCGAAAAATTTATACATCCGCAGACGAACTGATTGGAAAAACCCCTCTTTTACGACTTACGCACATAGAAAAGAAGTATAATTTGCAAACGAGAATATTGGCTAAGTTGGAATATTTTAACCCTGCCGGCTCCGTTAAAGACCGTATCGCAAAAGCAATGATTGAAGATGCGGAAAAAAACGGAAAATTAAAACCCGATTCGGTAATTATAGAGCCGACTTCGGGCAATACCGGCATCGGACTTGCGGCGGTAGCCGCCGCCAAAGGCTATCGCATTATTATTGTAATGCCTGATACCATGTCCGTAGAAAGACGACAATTGATGAAGGCTTACGGCGCAGAATTGGTTTTAACCGAAGGTGCCAAAGGCATGAAGGGCGCCATTGCAAAGGCACAAGAACTTGCACGAGAAATTTCCAACGGTTTCGTCCCCGGACAATTTGTAAATCCCGCCAATCCCCAAGTTCACTTCCGCACCACAGGACCTGAAATTTACGAAGACACCGAAGGAAATATAGATATTTTCGTTGCAGGCGTGGGGACAGGCGGAACGATTAGCGGCGTGGGAGAATATTTAAAATCGAAAAAACCCGACGTAAAAGTAGTTGCAGTCGAACCCGCCTCCTCTCCCGTACTTTCAACGGGCGTGGCGGGCGCACATAAAATTCAAGGCATTGGCGCAGGATTTATTCCCGACGTTTTAAATACGAAAATTTACGACGAAATTATAACCGTTTCCAACGAAGCTGCCTTTGCAATCGGAAAACTTATCGGAAGAAGCGAGGGAATTCTCGTAGGTATATCTTCGGGTGCGGCTTTGTGGGCTGCGATAGAACTTGCAAAGCGCCCCGAAAACGAAGGAAAAACCATTGTGGTTCTGTTTCCCGATACGGGCGACAGATACCTGTCTACACCGCTTTTTGCCGATTGATTCGCAAAGAACGGCAATCGATTCCCTAAATTTTTTACTTTTTATATGGAGAAGAAAATGTATATATATTTAGACAATGCGGCAACGACGAAAATGAGTACAGCCGCTATACGAGCGACGTTGCCGTATATGGCGGAAATATACGGCAATCCTTCCAGCTTACATTCCGTCGGACAAAAAGCGGCAGAAGTTCTTAACGACGCAAGAAAAAGAATAGCAGATTGTCTGCATTGCACCCCAAGTGAAATTACCTTTACCTCCGGCGGAAGCGAAGCAGATAACCAAGCAATTATATCAGCCGCCCGCATCGGTGCAAGAAAAGGAAAAAAACATGTCGTTTCCACCGCTTTTGAACACCACGCCGTTTTAAATGCTTTAAAACGCATTGAAAAAGACGGGTTTGAAATTACGCTTTTAGACGTACACAAAAACGGTATCGTAACGACAGAACAAGTGGAACAATCCATCCGCAAAGATACCTGTCTGGTTACCGTTATGCACGCCAACAACGAAATAGGCACCATTCAACCAATTGCAAGCATCGGCTCGATTTGTCGTAAAAAAGGAGTGATTTTCCACACGGATGCGGTGCAAACCGCAGGGCATTTACCTATCGACGTAGAAAAACAAAATATCGACATGCTTTCTCTTTCGGCGCATAAATTTAACGGACCGAAGGGCGTTGGCGCATTATATGCACGCCGAGGAATTCCGCTTACGAGTCTTATAGAGGGCGGAGCGCAAGAAAGAGGCAAACGTGCGGGGACGGAAAATATCCCCTCTATCGTCGGAATGGCGACCGCATTGGAAGAATCGCTTCACGCCAGAGAAGAAAAAAATAAAATAATTTTAAAATTGAGAAACAACCTGATAGAAGGTTTATCTGCAATACCGCATTCCGTTCTGAACGGAGATCGTATCAATCGATTGCCGTCGAACGTCAGCTTTTGTTTTGAAGGAATAGAAGGAGAGTCTCTTTTATTGCTTTTAAACGACAGAGGTATATGCGCATCTTCCGGCTCGGCTTGTACGTCGGGTTCGCTCGATCCCAGCCATGTTTTACTGGCTATCGGCAGACCACACGATATTGCACACGGTTCGTTGCGACTTACTTTATCGGAAGAAAATACGGAAGAAGAAATTACGTATACTATCCAAGCGGTAAAAGAAGTCGTCGATTATTTGCGTAATATGTCGCCTATCTGGCGGGATTTACAAAACGGAAAAAAAGAATTTATTATAAAATGAGGTGATAACATGGCTCTTTACAGCGAAAAAGTAATGGACCATTTCCGCAATCCACGCAACGTGGGCGTCATTGAAAACGCCGACGGCATAGGAGAAGTAGGAAATGCCAAATGCGGCGATATAATGAAAATATATCTCAAAATAGAATCCGATATTATCGTAGACGTAAAATTTGAAACTTTCGGCTGCGGTAGCGCCATTGCGTCAAGCTCTATGGCAACCGAAATGATTAAAGGCAAACCCGTATCGGAGGCGTTACGGATTACCAATAAAGCGGTAGCCGAGGCTTTGGACGGACTGCCTACGCATAAATTGCATTGCTCCGTACTTGCAGAGGAAGCGATTAAAGCAGCGTTAAAAGATTATTACGATAAAAACGGTATAACGTACAATATCAATTCTTTTGCCCGAAACGGAAATTGCTGCTGTAAAACGGAAGGATAAAAAGGGACGAAGGCTTGATTTTTCCCTTTCGATTATGGTATAATAGAAAAAACGGAGGAACGAAAATGTTGGTTTCGACGAAAGGAAGATATGCGCTAAGGGTTATAATCGACCTTGCGGAAAACGGCAACGACGGATATACACCCTTAAAAGATATTGCCGCAAGACAGGAAATTTCTTTGAAATATTTGGAATGTATTATGACTGCACTTTCAAAAAGCGGTTTAGTGGATGGCGTACACGGTAAAGGCGGCGGATACCGCTTAAACCGTTCTCCGAAGGAATATAAAGTAGGCGATATTTTACGTGCGACGGACGGACCGCTTGTACCCGTTGCTTGTTTGGACTGCAACTCCGCCCCCTGTGCCCGTGCCGACGATTGCCGCACTTTGCCCATGTGGCGAAACTTAGATAAAATAGTAACCGAATATCTAGACGGCATTTGTATTGCCGATTTAACTTCAAACAATTCCTAAGAAGAAATAAATATCCCCACGTGAAAACGTGAGGTATTTCATATGCGGGCGAAGCCCTATGCTACCAGCCACCCTCTACAAGGGTATTGAGGTCTGCCATTTGCATATTACTCCTTGCACGGGCTATCTGGATAATCTATCCGTAAT
The DNA here is from genome assembly GCA_964470415.1 of uncultured Ruminococcus sp. GTDB lineage: Bacteria > Bacillota > Clostridia > Oscillospirales > CAG-272 > UMGS1865. Next base: position 433 of record CAYYCU010000104.1, on the reverse strand, counting down.
TGTTCCCCCAGTTTATCTTCCTTTAACTGATTTTCTATATAAAATCGGCTCGTAGTGTCTTGTGCTTATCATCATGGAACGTGTCGCCGTGAGAATCTCCCAAATCTGCTGTAATCCCACGAATAGCTAAATTCATTTTAGCCATACGCCAAGTATCGGGATTGAGTTCTTGTCCGTAAACGGAAATGTTATTGATATTTCCTTGATGCTGTTTGATGAAGTTCGCAGACTGCGAGAACATACCGCCCGAGCCACAACAAGGATCGTAAACACGACCGTTGAACGGCTCAATCATATTTACGATTAAGTCAACGACGCAACGGGGCGTATAGAATTCGCCGCCTTTCTGCCATAAATAAACGCAGAAACCGCGAAATCGAAAGATAGCAGGACAATCTGTCTTAGATTGCCCTGCTACTTTTACACATTGATA
>CAYYCU010000103.1:3879-5486 GCA_964470415.1 uncultured Ruminococcus sp. | reverse complement strand
CGATGATTGCGGTACCATATCAGCAAATCGCGAATTGCCGAATCTGAAAAAAACGCTTTCATAAAATTACTCTTTCTGCTGCAATGCTTGATTTTTTATTTTTAACGGTTGTTGGTATGCATCATGTAATAAATGCTTCTGAATTCCGATGGCGTAACGCCCTCATGGTACTTAAAAAATTTTAAAAAAAGCTTGTAATCCTCCATGCCGGCGCGCTTGGCAACCTCATACAGCGTAAAATCGGTGTTCAGCAACAGCTTTTTTATTTCCCGCAACTTCATGGAATCAATCTCAAATTTAAGACCGTGACCGCATTGCTTACGAAACAGCCGCGAAAGATAATCTTCGTTATATCCAAAGTGTTGCGAAACAGCGGAAACGGTTAAATTTTGATCGGAATTGATGCGAATCCATTCGCGAATTTGAAAGGTCAGTGAATCGGCACTGCCTTTGGCTTCGCGGCTTTGCTTTTCCAATTCTTTCAGCAACACGTGCAAAAGAGCGTCCGGCACCGATGCGCCGGCTTCCGTATTTTTCTCATCGGCATAGTCCAACAGCTGTCTGCACAACAGCGTAACGGCATACGGATTGTACAAATGCAGGCATTTTGCCAGCTTTGTGTGCTCCGACAAACAAAAATCGTTAAAATGAATCCAGTAAAAAGTCACATGCTCCTGCGAAGCTTGAAACCCGCGGTGCCTTTTTCCGGGCTCCAAGAGGAGCGCTGTATCCGGTGTCAGGATGTAATCGTTTTCTTCCTCTTCCATGCAGACGCACCCTTCCGTAACGACAATCAGTTCATAAGTATCAATGCAACGTTCCGGATGAATCCATTGCGCACGGGAAGCAAAACGCCCGCCGTAGCAATAGCTTGCCGTATTCAGCAACATGTCGCTTTTTTTCTCCTTTTCTTCGATTTTTGTGGTTGTATGCATATCGGCATCATGCTATAATGATAACGGTGAAACAATCTTTTTCGCCCCTTATTATAGCATATTTTTCTCTCTTATGCAATATAAACTTTTATTTTTGACCGTTTTTTATCAAAGGAGGAGACAAAAAATGAAGTGCAAAAATCTTACTTGCGAAAACATCCGTATCACAAACGGATTTTGGAAGAAAAAACAGGATTTAATCCGAAACGTAACGGTTTGGAATGTTTATAAACGCTTTTCCGAAACGGGGCGTTTTGCCGCGCTGAAGTTGAATTGGAAAGAAGGCGATCCCAACAAGCCGCATATTTTTTGGGACTCGGATGTGGCAAAATGGATAGAGGGCGTTGCATACCTCACCTTAAAGCAACGCGAGCCGAAGTTGGAAGCGATTGTGGACGACATTGTGAACGACATTGCACGCGGGCGCATGGCAGACGGTTATTTTAACAGCTATTACCAACAGATAGAACCGCAAAACCGATTTACCGTCCGCGCAAATCACGAGCTGTATTGCGCAGGACATCTTTTGGAAGCCGCCATTGCCTACGACAAAGCAACCGGAAAAAGCAAGTTTCTCTCCCTGATGAAGGATTATATTGCCCTCATCAAAAAAGTTTTTATGGATGAAAATGCAGCCGCATTTGAAGCCCCCGGTCACGAAGAAATTGAGCT
>CAYYCU010000103.1:0-3779 GCA_964470415.1 uncultured Ruminococcus sp. | reverse complement strand
TTATGGATGAAAATGCAGCCGCATTTGAAGCCCCCGGTCACGAAGAAATTGAGCTTGCTTTGATCAAGCTGTACGACTATACAAAGGAACCGCAATATTTGGAGCTTGCATTGCATTTTGTAAACAAGCGCGGCACAAAAGGAAAAGAAAATCAGGGCTGGGCATCCCCCGACCGTTCCGCCGAACAGGACCATATGCCCGTGCGGGAACAGACCGAAGCAGTCGGACATGCGGTACGTGCCGTATATCTATACTGTGCCATGGCAGATCTTGCGCTCCGCGAAAACGATCCGGCTCTGACAGCCGCCTGCAAGCGTTTGTTTGAAAATGTTACGGAACAAAAAATGTATATCACCGGCGCCATCGGCTCCACCAAGCGCGGAGAGGCTTTTGAAGAAAGCTTTCTTTTGCCGAATGATACGGCTTATGCGGAGACCTGTGCCGCACTCGGACTTGCACTGTGGGCACGCAGAATGGCATTGCTGGAGCCCGACAATTCCCGCTACGCCGATACGGCAGAACGCGTCATCTATAACGGATTTTTATCCGGAATGTCCCTGGACGGCAAGTCGTTTTTCTATGAGAACGCCCAAGAAATTGATTTGGAAGCGCGAAAAAGAGCCGCCGCGTACGGTTCCGTCAAGCACTTCCCCATTACGCAACGGGTAGAGGTATTTTCCTGTTCCTGTTGCCCGCCCAATGTCGTGCGCTTCATTCCGTCCATTGCGGATTTTCTGTATCACTATACAGACAGCACCGTTTATATTGACCAATACATGGAATCCGAGGCGCATTTTGAAGATTGCAGCATTGTGCAAAAGACCGAGTACCCCTATCGCGGCACCGTTTCCGTTTCCGTAACAGGCAAAACAAAGCAATTGGCTTTTCGCATTCCCGCATGGTGTAAACACTTTACGCTTTGCAAAAACGAAATGCCGATTTCGGCAAAGCCGAACCGCGGTTATGTCCTGACCGAAGGGGCAGACGGAGATACTTTTACGCTGGAGCTGTGTATGCAGGTACGGCACATCAAAGCCGATCGCCGCATCCGCGACAATCGGGGATCGGTCGCTTTGACATACGGCCCGTTTGTGATGTGCATGGAAGGCGTTGACAACGGTGAAAAGCTTTACGAAGTCGCCTTGGCCGGACGGCAAGCCGAGGTGCAATTTGACAGCCGGCTGAATCTGCCCACCGTGCACTGCCCCGCCGTTCGTATCAAGACGGCTGCACTTTATTCCGAGGAGACGGAATCAACCACCTTTACGGCAAAATGGATTCCCTATTTTGCATTTGCAAATCGCGGAGAAACCGATATGCGCATCTGGGTGGAAAATACATAAATTTTCGGCTTTATTTCGGGCTCCGCATCTCAAGAAAGCAGTGCCGTCTCTTGCCTGATTTCACGGCGCATCAAAAACAATACCGATAAATTGACGGTTGTGAGTGTTGCAATTGCAAAATCGGCAAGATTCCAAACGCTGTCCGGAGCGGCAAATGCGCCGATGAAAATACAAATACCAAACATCATAAAATAGCAAAAACGTAAAATCGGCGTTTTGGAAAGGTATTTTACGCTTTCAAGCCCGTACCCTGCCCAACACAAAAGCGTTGCGTATGCAAAGCAAAGAATGGCCGCGCCCAAAAAATATTCCGACCAGCCTCCCAGCACGCAGGAATAAGCACGCACCGTCATCATAACGGAATTGGCGCCAAAATATGCGACCTCTTCAAAATTGACCAATATCACCAACGCCGTTGCGGTACAAAGCAAAACGGTATCCACAAACACTTCAAAAATGCCCCATATGCCCTGTGCCGCAGGGCTGTCCGTATTGGCCTCCGCATGCGCAGTCGGCGCGGTCCCGCAACCGGCCTCATTGGAAAGCAGTCCGCGCATGGTCCCCGTGCGCAGGGCGCGCGAGGTGAAAAAACCGATTACACCGCCGCCGACACTCTCTTTTGAAAATGCGTTTTGAAAAACGGAAAGAAACACTTTTCCTACCACGTCCGACTTTATCAACAGCACCGCAACAGATAAAATGACATATCCCGCCGTCATAATCGGTACCAAAAACTCGGTCAATGCAGAAATTCCCTTTGTTCCGCGCATGATCACGGGCATTGTCAAGAAGAGTAAGCCAACCCCAATCAGCCAAGCGGGAAGGCCCAGTACGCCGTTTAAAGCACAGCTGACCGCATTGACTTGAATCACACAGCCCATGCTGAATGCGTCCACAATCATCAATGCCGCAAACAAGCAGGAAAGTACGCTACTCAGACGAAAATACCCGCGCGAAAAAAAATAATCCTTTATATAATAATAGGCGCCTCCGAAAAAAGCCCCGCTCCGCGTTTGGCGCCGATGTGCAACCGCAAGCAAAATTTCGGCATATTTCAACACCATGGCAACAAGCGCCGATACCCACATCCAAAATACCGCGCCCGCGCCGCCAATCCATACCGCATTGGCAACGCCCACAATATTCCCCACTCCCAGCGTCCCCGCCAAAGCCAGCATAACCGCTCGGAAAGGCGAAACGCCGCTGTTCGGTACGCGCGCAGTCAGAACCTTCCACACGGTGCGCGGCATGCGAAACGGTCTCCCTTTCAGATAAAACACAAAAAATATACCGCCTGCAATCAAAAAGAACGGTACAAGCCCCCCTGTCAGCAACCACTTCAACAAAATACAATTCCCCCAAGCGCTTTTTTTCATTGTATGAAAGGCGCTCTTTTTCTATTCCTCGCAAGCAACGCCGATTTTAGCACCCGCACACCCACCCGAAACAATAAAATTGTTAAAATAATGTGAATATTAATAAAAAAGACTTGATTTTTCCAAAAAACGGTATAAAATAAAAGCATAAGTTAGCACTTAAAACTTTTGAGTGCTAACAAAAGGTAAAAAATCATATTTTGAGACAAAATGAACAAGGAGGACTCTGAACTATGAATATCAAACCGCTGGCAGACAGAGTGGTCGTAAAGCTCGTTGAAGCAGAAGAAAAAACAAAAACCGGTATTTTCCTTACCGCATCTGCACAGGAAAAGCCGCAGGTTGCCGAAGTGGTAGCCGTTGGCCCCGGTGCACGCGATGATAACGGCAAACTGATTCCCATGGAAGTAAAGGTTGGAGATAAGGTCATCACCGGAAAATATTCGGGTACCGAAGTCAAAATGGATGGTACGGAATACACCATCGTAAAACAAAGCGACATTCTCGCAATTGTAGAATAATGGAGGTATAACAATTATGGCAAAGGATATTCTTTATGGCATTGAAGCTCGCAATGCATTGGTGCGCGGTGTAGATAAATTGGCTGATACCGTTAAAATCACACTCGGTCCGAAAGGCAGAAATGTGGTTCTTGACAAAAAATACGGTTCTCCCCTCATTACCAATGATGGTGTAACCATTGCAAAAGAAATTGAGCTGGAGGACGAAGCAGAAAACATGGGCGCGCAACTGGTAAAAGAAGTTGCCACCAAAACAAACGATGCAGCAGGCGATGGTACCACCACTGCCACCCTTCTCGCGCAAGCGTTTGTACGCGAAGGTATGAAAAATGTTACCGCCGGAGCAAACCCGATGGTTCTTCGCAAAGGAATGAAAAAGGCCGTTGATGTAGCAGTTGACGCACTCGTTGCAAATTCCAAAAAGGTAAACGGTTCGGCAGATATTGCCCGTGTTGGTACTATTTCCGCCGGAGATGAAGTAATTGGACAGCTGATTGCCGATGCAATGGAAAAAGTAACAGCAGACGGCGTTATCACCA
>CAYYCU010000102.1:0-5492 GCA_964470415.1 uncultured Ruminococcus sp. | reverse complement strand
TCCAATTCTTCACGGAATAAATCGCATAAAATTTTTGTCATTTTGGCGCAAGCCGCTTCATTGGCTCCGCCAAAAAGTTTTACCTCTACCATGGCAATGGGGAAGTTTTGATATCCGCGGAACCACATACGGCAGTTGTCGGTAAAATTCAGCATCAGCCAATATTCGCTTTTACCGGGAAAAGCGGCAATTGCTTCTCCCAATTTTGCCTTTAAAACGGCTTCCTTTTCTTCGCTCAAGCGAAAATTCAATTTGGTATCAATAAAAGGCATATATCAGAAACCTCTCAATCTTCGATTGCCGCCTTTTGCGTTAAAATTGCATGAAAGACAGCCGGATCAAATTTGGCCTTGCGGTCATAAGTATAAAGTCCGTTTTGTTCCTGCTCGACATCGGTCAACTGCGTATAGCAAAGCGCACCCATTTTGGGATGGAACAGCAACGCCTCGGTCAGACCTTTAAAGCGCGCAATAAATTCTTCGGGCGTTTTGGGCGCATTGCCATAGCCCCAAGCTTTTGCATTGTTCTCCCCTTCTGCCCAGCGAATGCCGCCGTATTCGCTGACAAAGGTCGGTTTTGTAATCTCCTCCAAGCCCCATTTTTTGGGCAGGAAAATGGAAATCGGCTTATCCTCCAAAAGCGGCACATACCGCGCGGCAAACTCGGCGGGATCTTGGCAGTAGTCGTGCGTATCTATAATATCCGCCACGCCTTCCACATGTCGATAACCGGACGCTTCAATATAAAGACGCGTTGGATCTACCGAGCGGGTAATATCGGCAAGAAAGCGAACAAAGTTCGGCGCCTGTTCCCGCTGTGTCTCGTTGAGCGGACACCAACCGATAATCGCCGGGTGATTGAAATCGCGCTCCAAAATCTCCAACCATTCGGGAAGAAAATGTTGCCATGTTTCCGGACGGCAGATGTTATGAATGCCCCAGTTTCCGTCCTCGCCCCAAACCAAATAGCCCAGACGGTCGCAGTGATACAGGAACACCGGCTCAAAAACCTTTTGATGCAACCGCGCCCCGTTAAAGCCCATTGCCATGGAGCGCTCGATGTCATCAATCAAAGCCTGCTCGGAGGGCGCTGTCCAAATGCCGTCCGGATAAAAGCCCTGGTCAAGCACCAACCGCTGGAATATTTTTTTGCCGTTCAAACAGAGCACGCCGTCTTTCAGTCCGATATTCCGCATGCCGAAATAGCTTTTTACAACATCGTTGCCAAGTTGCAGCTCCATATCGTACAGTCTGCCGTTTCCCGCTTCCCAAAGATGCAATTCGGAGAGCGTCAGCGTAAGGGTTGCCTGTTTTGCATGAACCACAGCGGTGCCGCAGCCAACCTCTTTGCCGTTGTAAAGTGCCTTTGCGCAGAGCGTCATTCCATTGGCATTTTCCAATACCGCATGAACCGTCAGCGTGCAGGCATCAATGTCCGGAAAATACTTTACGTTTTTGATATAGGACGGTTCCACGGCTTCCAGCCAAACGGTTTGCCAAATTCCGGTGGTGCGGGTATAAAAGCAACCGTAAGACTCATAGCGATCGCTCTGCTTGCCGCCGGGCTGATTGCCGGAACGCGTATCGTCCAGCACACGCAAGGTCAATACGGCATCGTTCCCGTCAAGATAAGACGTAATATCAAAAGAAAATTCCGCCATGCCGCCAACATGCTCGCCGACTTCCTTGCCGTTTACCCAAAGCTTGGTGTGAAAATCGCAGGCGCCAATGTGTAAAATTACGCGCTTGCTCTTCCACGCGGTGGGAACAGAGAGCTTTTTGCGGTACCAAACGCATTGGCAAAAATCCGTATCGCCAATGCCGGAAAGCACGCTCTCACGGCAAAACGGCACTTCAATGGTTTCGCAAAAATCCGCTTCGGGAAGATAAAATTTCCGTTCGGTTCCGGATACGGCACGGTCTGTCATATATTCCCATGTGCCGTTCAAATTCATCCAATCGGGCCGCACCATTTGCGGTCTCGGATATTCTGGTCTCAACATCATCATTTCTCCTTTGGTATAAAAGTGTATAAATTTTTTTTTGAATTTTTTGCATTTACCGTCAACGGTAATAGACGTAATATACCACTATGGTACGTTCCGCACCGCCATGCTCCAAATCCGGCGCCGTAATGACCACACCGTCTTTGGAAAGCAGTTCCCATGCCTGCATTTGCTCGATTTTGCAACGGAAAATCACATCGGCGGACGCAAACACCAGCATTTCATCGTCCCGAATGTTCAAACCGCCGTTTTTGCCGATGACTTCATCAACACCATCGATTTTTTCGGTTACATAGCGGATATGGTGGTTGCTCATTTGTTCCGCCATTTGCCAACGATACCGCTTGCTGTTGGGGTTTTTGCTTTTTTTGGAAAATAATTTTTTAAACATCATGATTCACCGAACAAAAAATCAAAGCAGACGGAATTTTTCCGTATAAGCCATATGATCGGCATAGCCTACCGAAATTTCAAAGTCTCCCGCTTCGGATACGAACGCATTTTCCGCATTCCAAAGACGCAACATCGGCTCGGTAATTTCAAAGCACACGGTTTTGCTTTCGCCCGCCGCCAGTTCTACCTTTTGAAATGCCACCAACTCCTGAATCGGACGCACGGTGGAAGAATACAAATCCCGCAAATACAGCTGAACCGTCTCTTTTCCGGCTCTCTTGCCTGCGTTGTGCAGGGTAACGGAAACCGTTATTTTTTCGGTGCGCGTCATTTCGGAGCGATCCAAGCGCATCTCATCGTAAATAAATTCGGTATAAGAAAGGCCTTGGCCGAAGAAATAAAGCGGAAGATTGCCGCATCCGATATAATTGGAACAATAAGGCTGATGTACCAGTTCGGGGCGGGTTTTCGGTCTGCCCGTTTGGGTACGGTTATAATAAATCGGACACTGTCCGACCGCTTTCGGGAAGCTCATGGAAAGCTTGCCGCAAGGATTGGATTTGCCAAAGAGCAGGTTTGCCGCCGCATTGCCGCCCTCGGTACCGGGGAACCACATGTCGAGAATGGCGGGCGCAATTTCATCAAGCTCCGGAATTGCCAGCGGTCTGCCGTTAAAGAGCAAAACCGCCGTATTGGGATTGGCGGCAATGACGGCGCGCGCCAAATCCATTTGTACTCCGGGAAGTCCCAAATCCGCACGGCTGTTTCCTTCTCCGCTGTAATTTTGCGGTTCACCCATGCAAAGAACCACCGCATCGGCATTTTTCGCCAAGTTGACCGCTTCGGCAATTCCCTCGGCGGAAAGTTGATTCCATTCGGCACTGCACCCCTGCGCACTGCATACCTGTGCATGCGGCAACAGCTTTTCAATGCCCGCTTTTACCGTGATGCAATCCTCGTCTTTTCCGCAACAAGCCCAAAAGCCCTTGATTGCCTGATTGTCGGCAAAAGGTCCGACCACCGCAACCTTTTTGACGGTTTCGGAGAACGGCAAAACGCCGTTGTTTTTGAGCAAAACGGCAGACTCTTCGCTTGCGCGGCGTGCAATAGCTCTGTGTTCCGGTGTCAGGCAGACACGTGCCTCCTTTTCAACCGAGCCGCCATGATACGGATCCTCAAACATGCCCAACTTATCTTTCAATTCCAAAACCCGCAAAACAGAAGCGTCCAATTGCGCCTCCGTAAAGGTTCCGTCCTCAATCAATTCGCGTAAATGCTTGTGATAAGCCGTTGACATCATCTCAATATCACATCCGCAGGAAAATGCCAGCTTGGCCGCTTCGCGCATGTTTTCCGCAACGCCGTGTCTGCGCAACTCGCGAATGGCCGCATAGTCACTGATCACAATGCCGTCATATCCCCATTCTTCGCGCAAAACCTTTTGCATAAGCCACCTGTTTGCGGTGGAGGGAACACCGTTCAAGTTGTTAAAGGACGGCATCAGCATGGTCACGTTGGCATCAATGCATGCCTTGTAAGCCGGCAAGTAGAATTCGCGCAACGCATGCTCGGAAATTTCGACCGTGTTATAATCACGCCCGGCTTCCGCACCGCCGTAAGCGGCAAAATGCTTGACGCAAGTTGCAATATGATCCAAATCGGCAAGATTGTCGCCTTGGAATGCACGGACTTGCGCCGCACCCATCACGCTGTTGAGATAGGGATCCTCGCCGCAGGTCTCCATCACGCGCCCCCAGCGCGCATCGCGTACATAATCCACCATGGGGGTAAAGGTTAATTGCACGCCGCCAGCCGAGGCCTCTTTTGCGGCCATGCGCGAGCACTCTTCTACGAGCTCCGGATCAAAGGAGCATCCCATTCCGAGCGGAATCGGATAAATGGTGCGGAAGCCGTGTACCACATCCATCATAAACAAAAGCGGAATTTTGTTGCGATCCTCTGCCATATGTTTGTCTTGAATACGGTGCATTTCGTCCGCACCGCAAAAATTCAGCGCACTGCCAATGGTGGGAATCGCATTGGCATCCAAGCCCAAACTTTGGGCAGGTCCCGTGATTTCGGATTTGCTTTCGGCAAAAAATTCGGCATTCAACTGAATCAGTTGTCCGATTTTTTCATCCAGCGTCATCTGCTGTAACAATTTTTGAAGATTTACTTTTTTTGACATAAAAAACTCCTCACCGTTATGTATTTCATGACCTGACATGGGCAGATCGGTTATCCACAACTTTATTATACCATTTTTCACGATTTTGTCAAGGAAAACATCTGTTAAAATACAATATGCCGAATGCGGTTGAGCGCAATCTTTCGGTAACTGCCGTCAAGGCATGCCACGGTTAAAACCGTATCCCGACTGTAAAACACGCCCGTTGTGCCGTTGGCATAGGTCACATACAGCTTTTCCCGCAGCCGAAGCGTTTGATGCTCTGCCGTCAGATACTTCAGCTTTACGGTATCCAGTCTTACACGTGCGCCGTCCTCGGCGATACATTCCAGATAATTGTCGGCAAGAATGCCTTTGCAAAACTCGCTGTCCGTGCTGTAAAAACGCGTACAACGCAAAATTTTATCCGGTTCAATCGGTTCATATCCCCGGTTGACCTCTTTTTTGGCTTGTGCCCGCATAAAAGCCGTTAATTCGGACAACGGCAAAAGCGCAATGCCATCCATCTCCCGCGGAAGAGACAGCTTGCAATTCGGCTCCGCAAAAACAACAATGCCCCAAACCGGGCATTCCAGCTTGTAAAAATTTTTCATACAACGGATAAACTGATTGGTGGTGCCCACCGGACTTTTCAGCTTTTTACGGACGCCGTTCTCCTTGTTTTGATAAAAGCAATCGCCCTCGCATCCGATTTCGCCCTTCCAATTCTTTATTTCCAGTATAAACGGAACGCCCCGATACACCACCATAAAGTCCTTTTCCAAATAAAGCGCCTTGTGCGGAACCACAACATTCCGTATGACGCAATCAAAACTTTTCCGCAGCATACGGCAGGTTGCTTCCTCTCCATCCGAGCCAAACCGCTCTATCTCTTCAACGGGCAAAAGCCGCTCGGCACGCGAACGG
>CAYYCU010000101.1:0-5494 GCA_964470415.1 uncultured Ruminococcus sp. | reverse complement strand
TTATGTCGGTCCTGTTATCGGTACACATTCCGGTCCGGGAACCCTCGCATTATTCTTCCTTGGAAAAGAGAGGTAAGCTGTTATGAAGATTGATGGACAAACATTATGTAAGATGGTTATTTCGGCGGCAAACGCGCTGGACAACAACAAAATTGTAGTCAATAATATGAATGTCTTTCCCGTCCCGGACGGTGACACCGGCATCAATATGACGTTGACCATGACTTCTGTACGCACGCTCCGCGATTTTGACGGAACGGTATCCGACTGTGCAGACAAGGTTGCCAACATTGTATTGCGTTCTGCCAGAGGAAACTCCGGTGCCATTCTCTCGCTCTTTTTCCGCGGTATGGCAAAATCTTTAAAGGGGCTTGAGGTTGCAACCGCTACCGATATTGCCAATGCCTTTAAAAAAGGAACCGAAGAGGCTTATAAAGCCGTTATGAAGCCAACCGAAGGAACCATTTTAACCGTTATGCGCGTCTGCTCGGAAAAAGCAATCGAGCGCGTTTCCAAAGAGCGGTACCGGGATGATCCCGCCGCACTGTTCTCCTATATTTTGAAAACCGGTGAAAAAACGCTGGCAAAAACCCCCGAACTGCTTCCCGTCCTAAAAGAAGCCAATGTGGTGGACGCCGGCGGATACGGATTTTTGTTTTTGATTTCCGGTATGCTTGCCGCGCTCAAATCCAATCCGGTGGAAGCGCAAAATGCAACCGAAAGCGATGACCAGCCTTCCGCTTTTGCAAATTTTGATACGGAATCCATTGTTTTTGCTTACTGTACCGAATGTATCGTCAACAAAAAGAAAAAATATATGGGCGAAAACACCGCATCCGATTTTAACGATTTTCTGTGCGGAATCGGAGACAGCGTGGTGTTTGTGGATGCCGAAGATATCATCAAGCTTCATGTACACACCAATCACCCCGGTCAGGTTATTGAGCAAGCGCTGGAATACGGCGAATTGGAAAAGCTGAAGGTGGAAAACATGCGCCATCAGCATTCTGCCCTGATTTCCGCCAATAAAAAAGAAGAAGAACAGGACGACACCGTTCTCAAAAAGTTGACCTCCGCAATCAAAAAGCAGTACGGATTTGTAAGCGTTTGTATGGGTAACGGCATACGCGATACGTTTTCGGATTTGGGCGTTGACCAAGTGGTATACGGCGGTCAAACCATGAACCCCAGCACACAGGACATCATTAACGGAGTCAACAAAACCTCGGCTCATATCGTATATGTTCTGCCCAACAACAAAAACATTTATTTGGTTGCCTGCCAAGCGGCGGAAATGATTGCCGACAAAAAAGTGATTGTACTGCAAACCAAGAGTGTGCCGCAGGGAATTTCCGCACTGCTCTGCTTTGATCCCGAAGCAGACGAGGAAACCAATACCGCTGCCATGAACGATGCCATTGCGAATGTGCGAACCGCGCAGGTTACCTATGCGGTGCGCGATACCTCGATTGACGGCGTTCAAATTACAAACGGACAAACGCTTGCATTGCTGGACGGAAAAATTCTCGCCGCCGCAGACACCGAGGCCGAATGCATTGCCGCCATTGGCGAAAGCTTTACAGACGCTTCTTTCTTAACCGTCTTTTACGGTGCCAGCATCAGCGCGGAAAAAGCCGAAAAAACCGGTGCCATTTTGCGCGAAAAAATAGGAGACGCTGTGGAAATCACCATTGTCAACGGCGGTCAGCCCATTTACGATTACATTATCTCCGCAGAATAAAACCCGGTATACTGTAACGGCAACCGTTCCGTATTGCACCTTTCTTTACATCATACCGTTTAACGCGTTGCCGCGCAGGAATGCACCAAACTCTTTTGGAGTGTGCTTTTTTCAGCGGAAACGCGTTTATTTACAAATGAGGAGTGTAAAAACATGAAAAAATTCTTGCTGTTTTTCTTAACCGTTGCCTTGCTTCTTCCCACGCTACTTTCCTGTGCCGCCGAACGGTACGACCTACTTTATGAAACCACGGTCGATTCACTAACCTACCGTGTGCGCGGAAGCGGAACGCGTGCAAAGCAGATTGCCGTTTTGTCCGATGATACCGTAATTTGGGCAAAAAAAATCAAGGTATCCAAATCGGTCGGCTCGCAAAACGGTACCTACGGCTTTGAAGTGCTGGACCTGAACTTTGACGGCAAGCAGGACTTTATGATTGCCAACGATGTTGCTGGCGATTGCATTGCCTATACCTGTTGGCTGTGGGATGAAAGCAGTCAAAAATATCAAAAATCCGAAGAATTGTCGGGATTGTGCAACATCAAAGCCGATGCGGAGCTGTCTGCAATTTTTGCTTTTACACATACTTATGAAACGGTCAAAAGCGATACCGACATGCCGGATGCAAGCATCTCTTGCGATTCCGCCACAAAGTACGAATGGGCAAACGGCAAATTGATTCCGTCCGTGCGCGCTTCCATTACGTTTTATTCCGAAAGCAATCTTTATTGTTATTCCCTTTCTTATTACGATGAATCTCTCGGAAAGCTCGGCGCATCCGATGACAAATGGCTCACACCGGAGGAGTACGAACAATACGACATGCACTTTTTATATTATTTTAAATAAAGGAACGGCATTCTGTCCGCTTGCTTTGGGCAAAGCCTCGCCCTGTCAGCCTCTGCGACACAGGGTGTGAAACACGCCGCTGCATGCATAAACAATTTGTTTACAGTCGTGCCCGCAGCCCATCTCTCCCCCAACATAGCGTTCTCTGCCCTTTTGTAAAAACAAACTCAATTCTTCCCCAACCGGAGGAAGCAAGACAGGCTGCGCGGAGGTTTGTTTTAAATAGCCGCTGAAGTACCCGTGCAAAGCTTTTTCGTATGCGCGGTGTGCACGCATATCACCCAAAAACGCTTCCGTATGCGGAAAGGTAAAGGAATCCGCCAAATAATGCATCAGTGTACCGAGCGCAAAGCAATCGCGAACGCGGTATACGCCGCGTTTTTGAAGCTTCCGAATCCTTTTACCGATATGTTTGGCGGAAAAAGCCGCATGATGTCCCAGCATGGCATGACTTTTGCGAAATCCGCGCAAATAAGTAAACGGAACATAATCCGGACCGATACAACCCAATAAAAAAAATCGCCGGTGCCAAGCTTTGTTCCAAAGTTGCCTGTCACCAACGTTGTTGATTAAATAATAAGCCAACGCTTTATGATCTTTTTGCTTCATAAAATAAAAATCTCCGTGCCGAAAATCTGTATTACCATTATAGCATTTGCAAATAAAAAAATCAATCTCTTTATCAAAAAAGCTTCCCCGGTATTTTTTGGAAGCAGGCAAAATACGAAAGGATTTTTCAAAAATGAACGATGCTTCAAATCCCGCTTTGGAGGAACGCTGTGTTTCTTCCAAATTGATTTATGACGGTAAGGTGGTACACCTGTTTGTCGATGATGTGGCACTTCCGGACGGCACACAATCGGTACGCGAATATGTTCGGCACATCGGTGCGGTTGCCGTACTGCCTCTGACCGATACGGGGGACGTGATTTGCGTACGGCAATACCGCTATGCACACGGCTGTATCATGACCGAAATTCCGGCAGGCAAACTGGACAGCAAAACCGAAGACCATGTACAGGCGGCTCTGCGGGAATTGCGTGAGGAAACCGGCGCGCGGTGCCGAAATTTAACCTATTTGGGACTCTATCGGTCTACACCCGCTATTTTAGATGAAAAAATTGATCTTTATCTTGCGGAAAACCTGACTTTCGGAGAGCAAAAGCTGGACGATGACGAATTTTTGGACGTTGTGCGCATTCCGCTCTCTACATTGGTAAATCAGGTACTGGCAGGAGAAATTACGGACGGAAAAACGCAGGTGGCAATTTTGAAAACGAACGAAATTTTACGCCGCCGCGCCGAAAACAACCGTCGGAAAGGCTGACTTCATGACCAAAAGAAATGTCATCATTACCATTGCAACCGCACGGATAGAAGCACCGGAAGAACTGTTTGAAGAAGGAGAAAACGCTTCCGTTCCTTTTGACGGTTTTCATGCCGAATTTCCGGAGCCGACCGAGCTTTGGGTGGAGGGAAAACTGATTACCAACGCCAACCGCGTGGAACTGATTTACGAAGAGGGAGAGCTATCCGGCATGGAAGGCTCGGTCACCTCTATCGGTTTTGAACGCAGGTCACCGCAACAGGTCTCCATGATTCGAACCGGCTCCGTGAAAACCGCACTGTTTTTTGAAGAAGGAAAACGGAATTTTTCGGTTTATGAAACACTGTTTTCCGACTTTCAAATTTGTGTTCACACAATCCAAGTAAAAAACGAATTGCTGACCGCGGGAACACTGCATCTGGACTACCTGATAGAAATACACGGCGCACTCGCCGAACACTGCCGTATGACGGTAACCGTACGTCCCCAGACCGCGCTCGGCTTGAACCAAGCCTCCAATATTTAAAAACCGTTTTTGCAAAAAGCCAAAAAAGCTTTGGAGGAATGCGGACAAATGCAAACATTTAAATTCGAAAATTATATAAAAGCCGGACAATCCATTCACATTTTTTCGGCAACCGTTTTGAATCAATCAAAGAGGAAACTGTATGAATCTCAATTTAAAAAATTACCGAAACAGCGTTTATGCCTGCTGGATTGGCAAAAATATCGGCGGCACCATGGGTACCCCATATGAAGGCAAGCGTGAGCTTTTGGATATTCAGGGCTTTGCAACGGCTCCCGGCGTTATTCTTCCAAACGATGATTTGGATCTCCAGTTGATTTGGCTTCATCTGGTGGAGCAAATCGGTCCCACCGCAATAAATGCCGCTTCTTTGGGCGAGGCTTGGTTAAGCTTTATTTGCCCCACGTGGAACGAGTACGGAATCGGAAAAACAAATATGCGTTTGGGCCTGTATCCGCCGATGTCCGGAGATTATCAAAACGACTGGAAAAACTCCAACGGCGCTTGGATTCGCACGGAAGTATGGGCTTGCATGGCACCGGGCTGTCCCGATATTGCGGCAAAATATGCACTGGAGGACGCAAAAGTAGACCACGGCGCCGGGGAAGGAACCTACGCCGCCGCATTTGTTGCGGCAATGCAGTCTGCTGCCTTTGCAATCAAAGATATCCGCCGGTGTATTGAAATCGGACTTTTAAGAATCCCGGAAACCTGCCGCGTTGCCGACAGCGTTCGCACCGTCATCCGTTGCTATGAGGAGGGCAAAAGCGCCGTTGAGACAAGAAATATTATTCTCAATCGAAATGCCGATATCGGAACCGGTTGGTTTGAAGCGCCCTCCAATGTCGCATATACCATTCTCGGTTTGCTCTACGGAGAAGGAGACTTCAAAAAATCCATGATTACTGCCATTAACTGCGGCGATGACACCGATTGCACGGGCGCTACCGTTGGCGCAACGCTCGGTATTTTGGGCGGCATCGAAGAAATCCCGGCAGACTGGAGAGAACACATCGGAGATGAAATTGTAACGGTTACGCTCTCCACATGG
>CAYYCU010000100.1:0-5536 GCA_964470415.1 uncultured Ruminococcus sp. | reverse complement strand
CAGCGGAATGCTTTTGGTCAATTTGGTAAACGGTTCCGCGGCTTTGCTGTTCGATTTGTCGGCTTCGGAGCGAACGCCGAGCATGGTGTGGCGAATTTGTCCGCAGTAATAGGCATCGGTAAAACCGCCGCGGGAGAAAGAATCCGACAGGATATGCATTTCGGCATCGGTTGCGGGACGGTTTTCGTCCAACAACCGTCTCCAAATTTTTGCGGTGTCTCTGACATATTCCGGAGATTTCATTCTTCCTTCGATTTTGAGCGAAGAAACACCCATGTTGATAAGTTCCGGGACATGCTTGGCAAGAGAGAGATCCTTGAGCGAGAGTGGAAAAGCCGGGGTATTCTTTTTGCAGTCCGCACAGGAATACGGCAAGCGGCACGGTTGCGCACATTCACCGCGGTTGCCGCTTCGTCTGCCCACAAGAGACGAAAACAGACATTGTCCGGAGTGGCTGACGCAAAGGGCACCGTGAATAAACATTTCCACTTCAATCGGAGATTTTTGTATAACGGTTTTCAGATTTTCTGCCGATGTTTCCCGTGCAATTACCATACGGGAAAAGCCCAGCCTTTGGAGCCTATGCCCCATATCCGCGTTGTGTCCCGACATTTGCGTGCTGGCATGCAACTCCAAGCTCGGAAAGTAGCGATGAATGGCAACGGCGGCACCGATATCGGCAACAATCAGGGCATCGATTCCGGACATCACGGCTTCCCGTACAAAGTCTATCATGGCGGGAAATTCACGGTCTGTGATGAGTGTATTTAATGTGAGATAGACTTTTACTCCAAAGGTGTGTGCGCGCAAAACGGCGGAGCGCAATGCGTCTCCGCCGAAGTTTTTGGCGTTCATACGGGCATTGAACAATGTACCGCCCAGATAGACTGCATCGGCACCGCCGTCAATGGCTGCGTCCAGTGCATCGGGCGAGCCGGCGGGGCAGAGCAATTCGGGAAGCTTTTTCTTACTCTTTTCAGACATCGCTGAAAGTGAGAAGGTCAAACATGTTGCCAACGCGGTTTTTGTTGTTGGCAGGCTTTTGTCCTTTTTTCAAAGGTGCGGGTTCGAGCGTGGGATCCACGATAGCCGCGGCGGCAACGCTTTCCTCCGATGCAGGGACAGCGGGAGGAACCGGAGCCACCGGCTGCACAGGCGTTTCTTGCTGTACATACGGCTGTTCAAAAGCGGACAGCTGCGTTCCGCTCTCCTCGGATTTGTTTGCCGGTGCAGGCGCGGGCGTATTCTTTGCTTTTTCTGCTTCCGCTTGCGGAATGGTGGTTGTTACGGTTGCACGGTCCAAAATCGAGCGCATGACAGCGGCATCCTTACGAAGGGTGTCCAATTCTTCCTGCATGGATTCAATGGTCTTTTTCAACTTTTCGTTTTCTCCGGCAAAGCGGAAAGCGTCCTTTTCCACCTTTTTAAAGGCTTCCTGCATGGCAATGCGTTCGGAGCAATAGGAAAGCGCACAAAGCACCGCCGCTTCGTTTTTGGTGCAACGCGGACTTTTCAGGTTGATGTCGCGCATACGGCGGTCAAGGATTCCAACGATGTTTTCGACCTCATCCGGGGAGGCATCGCTGATAATATTCAGCTCCATATCTGCAACTGTGATGGTGTACTTTTGTTTCATAGTAACCCGTAACTCCTTTCATTTTGCCGCGGTTTTTCGGATTGGAAAACAAGCGCACGGGGCTTGTCCGACCGTTATACCGTTGGCAACTTTTTGCACATCGGAAAAGACCGCGGTGCAGTATATCATAACTTACTTATTATTATACTATAAAAAAATGCAATTGAAAAGGGTTTTTTAAAAAAAATTAAAGAAAAAAATCAAAAAAAATATGATTTTTCGACAAAAAGAAAGTATTTTTTATTTGATACAAAAAACAGACACCGATTGCGGACTGAAATGTCTGTTTTTATCAAACGGCAAAAGTCTTTTTGTTCACTGTTCCGTATAAATCGACACCGTTTGGAAACCGTAATGATAAACAGATTTTTCAATGGCGAGAAGGAGGACAAACGCATGTGTACCGCAGTGGCATATCGAACGGATAAGCTTTATTTTGGCAGAACATTGGATTATGAATGTTCATTCGGTGAGGAAATTGTGGTAACGCCGCGGCAATTCCCGCTTTCTTTTCGGGAATGCGGCACAATAAAAAAGCATTATGCCATGGTTGGTATGGCACATGTGGAAGAAGGATACCCGCTTTATTATGATGCGGTGAACGAAAAAGGGCTTGCTATGGCAGGATTGAATTTTGAGGGCAATGCCGTTTACAGCGAGGAATATGCAGCCGAATGCGACAATATTGCGCAATTTGAATTTCTTCCGTGGGTGTTGTCTCAATGCAGTACGGTTGGAGAAGTACGTGTTTTGTTAAAAAAGCTTTGCTTGCGCAATCTTCCTTTTTCCGCGGATTTACCGATTGCGGCATTACATTGGATGATTGCCGATTGCAAGGAGTCGATTACGGTGGAGGCAGAAAAAAGAGGCTTGCGAATTTATGAAAATCCGGTCGGCGTGTTAACAAACAATCCGCCCTTCGAGGAGCAGATGTTTCGCTTGAATGATTATATGCAGCTTTCTGCCAAAATACCGCAAAACCGTTTTTCGGAACGCTTGAATTTGCAACCGTATAGCCGAGGCATGGGAGCAATTGGATTGCCGGGAGATGTTTCTTCTCCATCGCGTTTTGTAAGAGCCGCTTTTTTAAATATGAATTCCCGTGCCGAGAGGGGAGAGACGGCAAGCATCAATCAGACCTTTCACATTTTGCAGGGCGTGGAGCAAGTGCGCGGATGCTGCGAATTGGAGGACGGTCGGTTTGAAAGCACAATTTATACCGCTTGTATGAGCGCACAGGAGGGAGACTATTACTATACGACCTACGGTAACCATCGGATTGGAGTTGTACGCTTGATGCATGAGAATTTGGACGAAAAAAAGTTGATGCGCTATCAGCTGATATTGCAAGAATGTATTTGTAAACAAAACAAAAAATAACCCGCTTTCCGTACAAAACAGAATGCTTTTTTGTAAGACTTGCATTTTTTCGGATAATATGGTATTATATAGGGGATAAAAGCTTGGAAAGGAGTGTGGCAAATGCAAATTTTTCACAACAGACCGTTGGCATTGGCGGAGTGCCTGTTTGCCGTAACGGCTGTGGCAATATGGCAGTTGCAAAGCAAGTGGAAGCTGTTGCTTTTGGTTGTGTGTCTTATTTTCTCCTTTTCACTGCTTCTTTTCGGAATTGTACAGCGAAAGTGGGGAAAAAGGCTTGTTTTATGTACGCTGTGTTTGCTTTTCATCCTCTTGGCAATTTTCGGTTCCTATTTGTTTTTTAATGTGCATTATGCAAAATTGCAACAGACCGTTGGGACGGATGTTGTTGCCGAAGGATATGTTTTAGAGCGAATCGGTTCGGGTTCCTATTATGCATATTACAGAGTTCGGCTTTCCGCGCTTAATGACAGCCGCGTATATACCGATGCTGTTTTGGAATGCAACTATCCCTCCGCCCTGCAAATAGGTGACTGCTTTCATCTTAATGCAGTACCGCGTGAATATACAAAAGATGAATATTTCAACGAAGAAACATTTCGCCTATCCGATGGCTGTCTTTTGGTATTAACCTGCTCTTCGGCGGAAGACTGTGAAATCCTTGCCAATCAAAATCAAGGCATTTTTACGGCCGCTTCCTTGTTCAATTTGCGCCTTTCTTATCGACTGCGGGAGGCGGTCGGAGGAGAAGCGGGCGGTTTGGCGGCTGCTCTTTTGCTGGGAAACCGCACGTGGCTTTCGGAGGATACGGTGCTGCATTTTCGAAGTGCCGGCGTTTCGCATTTGTTGGCGTTAAGCGGACTTCACGTTTCGGTTTTGATTATGTTTTTGGATTTTCTTTTGCTACGCTTCCGCATTCCAAAAACGGTGCGTGTGGTTGCCGTTTTCACGGCGGCATTGGGATATATGGCGTTGACCGGCTTTTCTCCTTCTATCTGCCGTGCCGTATTGATGCTGTGTATATCATATCTTGCTTTTTTGGTGCGTGCGCAATATGATGCTTTTACCGCAATTTGTACGGCATTAACCGTATTGCTGTTGGCAGAGCCGTATGCGGTTTTGGATTTGTCGCTTTGGATGTCCTTTTTATCGGCGGGCGGAATCATTGTTTTTGTTCCGCCACTTACGGAAGCCTTTCATTCCCGTTTGCGAAAAAAGCAATGCTCCACATGGCTTTTCAGGGCATTATCATCTGTTTTTGCAACCGTTATGGCGGGATTGGCAGCTACTTTTTCCATTTCGCTTTTAAGCGCAACGGTATTTGGCGAGATTTCCGTCTGGTCGGTTCCGGTAACCTGTTTGCTATCCGTTCCGGTTTCCGCCTTATTGATTGGTTCGGTTTTCACCACGCTGTTTTCTTCCGTTCCGCTTTGTTCCGCATTTTGTTCTGCCTGCTCAAAATTGATTTTGCGGTTTTGCGGTACGGTTTTCAATGCGGATGTTTCTTTGCTTCCCGCCGGAGATGTTCCCACACGGCTCATTTTGGCAGTTCTGACCGTTGCCGTTGTTTTGTTGGCTGTTTTAAAGCTTCGCAGAATGGGGCGGTGGATGCTTCTTCCCGTTGCGCTTGTTGTTTGTGCCATGCTTTCATCTTTGGCGGTTACGCATTTTTCTTCGCTCGGTGCACAAAAGGAAACTGTTTTTTCCAATTCCAGAGGGGAAGCCGTTCTTTATACCGAACGCGGAGAGGCGGTTTTGGTTTGCGATTTCAGCGGTTCTTCAACCATGGCATATGAAATTCAAAGTACCGCACGGACATACCGTTGCACGCAAATTGATGATATGGTGTTATCAAAATACTATAATCAAGCCAGTTATTTAATTGCCGAGATTTCCTCTCAAATCCGCGTAAAAAGATTACATCTTCCAACGCCGACCGACAGCAGGGAAGAGGCAATTGCGGCAAGACTTTGTCAGGAGGCGGAGCTGCACGGAATTTGCGTATCGTTTGATGCCGCGCAGGTCATTGCCAAATGTGCGCCGTAATGATTTTACCTGAATGGAAAAGCCGTTTTCTGTGTCGGAAAACGGCTTTTTTTCATATTCTGTTATTGCCGAACCGATATTCCTTTCGGAGGGCTTTTGATAAAAACGATTTTGATGTTGGCAAGGAGAAGTGCTTTGCGGACAAGAAAGGACATTTGACAATGACAGAAAAGCTGAATATTGCGGTTCTCGGAGGAGACGGGCGGCAGATTGCCATGGCGCGTGCTTTGCGGGAGTATGGGCATTCTGTTTTTCTTTGGGGATTTTCCGATTATCGGGAAGTGCCGGAGGGCATTTTTTGTACAGACACTTGGGAAGAAGCGATATCGCGTGCGCGCGCAGTGATTTTACCGTTGCCTGTCACGGCAGACGGTGTGCGGCTGTATTGTCCGTTGCACAATCCCGATGAGATGTTGCGTATCACATCCTTGATGGGCAAACTTTCCGGGCGGTTATTGCTTGGCGGACGCTTGC
>CAYYCU010000099.1:0-5545 GCA_964470415.1 uncultured Ruminococcus sp. | reverse complement strand
AAACGCGCAAGCGCGTTGACCAAAACTTTAACAGCAAGCGCGCATTTCCGAAACCTTTTAAAATACGCGAAGAGACGCTCCATGACCAAACAGCATGGAGCGTCTCTTCGTTTTCTTTATTCCAACGGTCTTTAATCCAACGCTTCCCCGTAAATTTCACAATATTTTTTTCTGCAAAGCCGATAATTCTCCGCTTGCATAAATCGTTCGTTCTCACGTTGCGTCCTTTTGGTGCTGGGATAAAGCGGCGGCATAATATGAATGGTGTATTTTTGCTTCGGAAAACCGCTGTCATCAAGCTTATCCATATCCTCCATAGTGACAAAACACGGAATAATGGGAACCTGATATTTTGCCGCAAAGTGATAAGCACCTGCCTTTGGCGGCCGCGGCTTGCGGTAGTTCCACCACATGGCCTGTTCGGGATAAACCAAAACAAGTCCGCCGTCTCGCAAAACCTGCTCCAATGCCTCCCCAAACAACCGCATGGTTCTTAAATTTTTGCTGAGCGGCAGCGTGTCGCAATTCTTCATCAAAAAGCCAACCCAACCGGGTTGAAAAAAGTTCAGCCCTTTAATCACACGGTAAAATCGGTGCTTTCCGGGAACACGGTCGGCAACCTCTTTGACCGCCAAATTTTCAAAAATGCTGAAATGATTGCTGGTGAGAATGGCGCCGCCGCGAATGCCCGCCAAATTTTCTTCCCCCACAACGGTAATTTGCATATCTTTGCGTACCACGCGTTGAAGAAATGCCGCCATGCACCTTGCCCAAAAGGTTTTCCATTTGCTCCCCCATTTGGTTCGCATGTAATCAACCTCTTCGGGCGTCAGTTCGTGTCCCGCGGGATCATCCTCTACGTCTACATAAAAGCTATCGCCGCCCTCTGCCTCCAGCGCCTTTATCTTTTCCAAAATCCGCAACCGCTCCAGATGCTTTTGCTCCTGCTTTTTCATTTTTCGTTCAAGCTTCATTTTCTACTCCAAAAGACAATTGTGATGGGTGCAACGGATTGAGCTGCAACACCTGCCGAAAGTTATCGGAGGAACGGCAGATGCGAAGCGCATGACGGTGCAACTCACGGTTCGCCTTTCCATGTTCCCGCTTTCCCCGCCATCCGAAATTGTTTTGCATGGTGCGAAGCTCCTCATAAAAAGGCGTCATCGCGGCATACTTCCAAAAATATTCGCCGTAGGGAATGTCGCGATACATCCATGGCTTATAAAACATATTGTAATGAATAAGGTTCGGAACGCCATCGTATTTTTTGTCAATCGACATTTTGTTCCAGCCTTTATCCAAATAAAGCACCCGATCGCGGCAAAGCACATTTAAATAATCCTGGTCTGGGCAAACCGTATCAAAATGGTATGTTTGCAACAGATAAACAAATTTTCGCTCAATGTGTTGCAGACGGAATTGATCCAAATTCATCAACAGCACGCCGGAATTAAAATACCGCTGATATAAAATACCGATGCCCTCCTCGGCATAACGGCGAAAATCTTTGTGACCGGCAATGATGTCGTCCGACACCGCGCCGACAATATTCTGTCCCAACGGCATCCGATACAGCTCCGAAATATCTCCGTTCACGGCAATATCGGCGTCCAAATAAATCGCCTTATGATATTGCGGAAACATGGACGCAATGAACAGCCGATAATAAATGGAGGCGGTATAATAATCGCGCAAATTCAATTTTGCCGCAATCGGCTCAATCATGCCGCTGACATCTGCCAAGTGAATGGAAATATTTTCGGTTTGCATATTTAAAATGTGCGCTACGCGCGCCTCGTCCAAGCCGTTGTTGAGAATGTGAATACAGTACGTGTAATCGGGAGATGCGTTCTGAATTAAAGAATGCACCGAAACTGCCAAAAACGGCAGATAATTGTCATCGGATGAGAAAAAAATCGAAATTACGGAATTGTTTTGTTTCATTGGTTTTGCTCCTTTCGGTTCCGGGGAAAATAGGGTTTACGGCAAATATAGTCGTTTAAAACGGCATCGTGCCGATGATTTTGAAGTACGTTGTGTACCGCGTCAACCTGCCATGGCTTAATGTTGCGGGTACGGAAACGCGGAAACCATATAATCGTCATGGAAAAATGACGAATCAACGTGTTGCCGCGCTCGTTTTTTTGCTCGTTGTAACGGCGCGGAAGAATTCTTTTTTTCTTTACCAAACGATTGATGGCGCTTTGATCGGGAAGAAAAATTTTTTTCTTTGCGCAGGCTTCGATTGCGCGCGCAAACAACCGCGTGCGGCGAATTTGTTTCATATTCAAAAGCAACACGCCGGAATTGATATACCGGATGCCGAAGAAATGGCAACCGTAGCGGTCGCGTACGCCGGCAAGTTCAAAATGCTCCACGTCCTCGCAAAACAACTCGCGAATGTCACCGCACAAAACCGTATCGGTATCCAGATAAATCAGCTTATCGGGAATTTCCTCAAAACGGTCGGCGTACAGACGCAAAAAGCAATACGGCGTATATCCCGTCTCGGCGTTTGGAGAATGCAACATGGTCTCGCGGTAATAGGGGCCGACATCCAACAGCGTCACCTTGCTTTGCGGATTCACCGCTGTATAAATATCCTCCAAATACGCACGTTGCGCCTCTGTAATGGGAAGAAACTTTGCATTTTGGTCGGACAAATCCATTGTCATCAAAAAAACATGAAGCGACTCTTTGCAATATTGTACAATGGAAAGAGAGGAAATCACCATGCCGTCAAAAACGCCGGTATTTCCGGCAAATAAAATCGGAATTTGCATCGGTTTCCTCCTTTTTCAGTTCTCGCACCGAACGTATTCAATGGGAGAGTAGGTACTGTTTTGAGCGCGGCGGCACATGGTCTCGTACACCGAATTGCACAATTGCTTTTCCTGCTCGCGCGGATGTAAGCGCTTGTCGGGAGAAAAAGGACCGTCCACATAGACCGTCACGCGCGGCGTTTTTCTGTGCTTGCGTTTGCTGAATGTGGTAGTCGTACAGTAAACAGGTGCATCAAATCGCACGGGATAGCGGAACGAGGCACTGCCAAAACGACGAATGCCCTTATAATAAGGCCAAATATGTGCCTCCGGATAAATTTGAATACAATTCCCTTGCGAAATCCGTTTTTCCATACAATTCAAAAAAGCACGCATGCCGGAAAGCTCATTCGGCACGGGAATTGCTCCGCTCATCTGAATCCAATTGCGCGTCCCCTTTCCGGAAAGATTATCCGCATTTACAACCACATAGGTGCGTCTCGGAAAGCAAACCATGTTGGGAAGAAAGGCATCGCCTGCCATCAACGTGTGATTGCTGTAAAGAAACGCGCCCTGCTTTTTTGTTTTTTTCAATGCCTTTCGATTGACAATCTTCATTCCGAACTTCCATTTGCAATATAAAAACGCAAACGGCGTCATAATCAAACGGTATACTACGAAAGCGGCAATGTTCCAAAACGGGTTGCGGTGAAAATACGGGAAATCCGCTCCGATGCGAATGGTGCGGCGCTGAATGCCCGCAAAGTCATCCGTTGCTTCATCCCGATAATAAATTACTTGTGGGTTTTGACGCGCATCTTTTTTCAGCTTCACGAGAGCACTCCTTTTGCTTGAAATCTGCTCCTATTATACCCTGCGCATCGCAAAAAATCAACCTACTCTCCGCAGCGCGTCTCTACAACTTGCATTTTGCGGTTCTCCGCTCGATAGAAATCGGCTCTACCCACAGTAGAATCGGCGATTTTTACGCAAAAAAGTCGAAGAATTTGCAAAACTGTTCGCGTAATTCTCAAAAAAAGCAAGTGTCATACTTACAAAAAAGCCGGGGCAAAAAAAGAATTTTCAAAATCAGCAAATTTTACAAAATATTCTTGCATTTTATATTGAAATGCGGTATGATATAAAAAAGGAAAAAATCGGAAAGGAGAACACGCTGTGCTGGGCTATGTAAAAACCGATGCGCAAGAGCTGCGGTTGCGCGAATACACCTATTACCGCGCCCTCTATTGCGGACTTTGCAAGCGCATGGGAAAGTGTACGGGAAACTGCTCCCGTATGACATTAAGCTACGATTTTGTCTTTTTGGCCGCCGTTCGCCTTTCGGTCACCGGAGAAGCACCCCGTATTCAAAAGCAACGCTGTCTGCTGCATCCGTTTCACTCGCATCCAACGGTACAAAAATGCGATGCCCTTGACTATGCCGCCAATGCCTCGGCACTGCTTTGTTACCGCAAGCTGTTTGACGACATACAGGACGAGCACGGCTTTAAAAAGCTTGGTGCATACCTTGTTCGTCCGTTTCTGTTCCCGGCATATAAAAAAGCCAAAAAAAGATACCCCCGGCTCAACGATGCAGTCGGAAATTATCTCAAAACGCTTTCTCAATACGAAAACGGTGAAATCCGATTTGACGGTGCGGAAGCGCCGGGTGCACTGTTTGGAGAGTTGATGAAAGCCGTTTTTTGCGAAGGCTTAAACGAACACGAAGCGCGGCTTGCAGGCACCGTAGGTGCCGCTATCGGTCACTGGATTTATTTGGTGGATGCGGCCGATGATTTTGAAGAGGACTGCAAGCAAAACCGTTTTAACCCCTATCGCCGCGCATTCGGAACCGAACCGCAAAAAAAAGATTGGGAAAATTTGCGCTTGGCTTTAACCGCACAGCTATGTGAAGCCGAGCGCGCCTTCCTGTTGATTGACGCTTATCCGGCGGCAGAGCTGCAAAAAATTTTGGAAAACATCCTCTACCTCGGACTGCCGGAAACCGCTGACCGCGTAATTGAAAAAGCTTTGGACAAAACCGAGGACAATCAAAAGCGCGCCGTACCAAAGCCCTAAAGCATAACGAAAAACGGCAACCCATACATTTTGCGGTTTACCCCCAAAAATATTTGATTGGAATCCCACAGAAAGGTAAATAGATGAATGAATAATCCATACCGGGTTCTCGGCATTGAGCCAACCGCCGGCGATGATGAAGTAAAACGCGCATACCGCGAGTTGGCGCGCAAATATCATCCGGATAAATACCGAGACAGCGACCTTGCTGACCTTGCAACCGAAAAAATGAAAGAAATCAATGCGGCTTATGAAGAAATTCAGAAAGAACGTGCGGCAAAAAAACAAGCGGGCACATCAAATTCTTACGGTTACAGCTACGGCAATCCCCGTACAGACGCCGAAACCGATGCGGAATTTGCACGTATTCGCCGATTAATCAATAACAATGAAATTCAAGAAGCAGACGCAATTTTACGCGCCATGGATGTTTCCAAGCAAAATGCGGAATGGCATTTTTTAATGGGCTGTATCTTTGCAAAACGCGGATATTTTTTGGATGCGCAACAATTTTTTGACCGTGCATGCGAAATGAATCCGCAAAACGCCGAATACAAAGCCGCGCGCGATCAACTGCGCCAGCGGGCTTCCGCTTATGGCGGTGGATACCGCACGGCAGATTCTTCGGGATGCTTTTGTGATCTTTGCTCCACACTGCTTTGCGCAGACTGCTGCTGCGACTGTATGGGCGGAGATTTGATTCC
>CAYYCU010000098.1:0-5619 GCA_964470415.1 uncultured Ruminococcus sp. | reverse complement strand
ATTGTCGCAAGCAGAAAAGAGCAGCAATAACAAAACAGTTAAAAGTATAAATTTACATTTTTTCATAGATTTACCCCCTCGTATTTTGATTATAAACCGACAATGGATTTTCCGACTGATAAATACACGATATCTTCGAATCGATCTTTTATGAAAAATTCGTTTGCGGATCGATAAAATTCCACTCTTTAGTTAATTGTAACATAATGCCGCTCATTTGTCAACGGCTTTTTGTTTATTTTTTAAGAAATAAGTAAAATTGATAAAGACAGATGTGTGATAAAAAAAGGACAGCGTTACGAATATTCGAGATAAACATAAAGCGAAAGCACATGCCGTGTTACGGATACTTGTAAAAACAGTCTGTTTTTTGTGGCATATATATTTTTTATGCGGTAAATTTTCGTGGTTTTTCTTTTTATCATCTTGACGAACACAAAATAATGTGCTATAATACGTAGCATGCTACACTTCACGAGCCGCACAGCGGATCACTTCACTTGATGCGTAAGCTCAAACCTCACAAACCGCAAGGCGCACTTAGTTTGATAGTTAAGTATCGGCTGACGCCGATGTGAAGTTAAGTGGGCTACACACTTCCGCAGAAACTTCACTGTCCGCAGGACAACTTCACTTGCGAAGTACATATTGCGTACCGTACAAACAAAAGGAGGTCTTTTTCGTGCCTAAAAAGGATGTCGGTTATCTTATCAAAAATATAAATGATAAATTAAAAGTGAAAGCGGACGCCGATTTAAAACGGTACAACCTCACTTTGGCGCAAAGCCGTGTGTTTGCCTTTTTGGGAGACAACAGAGGTCAGGCTACGCAAAAGCAAATAGAGATTTTTTTGGAGGTCTCTCACCCCACGGTGGTCGGTATTGTTTCGAGAATGGAGCAAAACGGTTATGTTACAACTTGGATAGACGGTAACGACAAGCGTAAAAAAATCGTTAAATTAACACAGCAAGCAGAAGCATTGGGCGTGGATATGGAGCAAAATATTCTTAATACGGAAAGAAAGTTATTAGCGTCTCTATCCGAAGAGGATATTGCACATTTACGGGAAATGCTGCTTGTGATTTGTAAAAATCTTGAATAAGTAAGCCGATATTCAGTCGGCTTTTACTTAGATACAAAGTGTAGCGTGCTACATAATAAGGAGGAACCTATGATAAAAACATTGGCAAGGAGCCTGCGTGAACATAAAAAAGGCTCTGTTTTAACGATTCTTTTGTCTATACTTGAAGCGGCGTTTGAGATTTTGATACCGCTTTGTATGGCAGACGTAATCGACAAAGGAATTGATCTCGGCAATATGAATGCGGTGTGGAAATACGGTATTATTCTTTTGATATCTGCTGCATTTCAGTTAATAACCGGTGTACTTTCGGCACATATAGCCGCAAAAACATCGGTGGGATTTGCCGCAAATTTACGTCAGGATATGTATGATAATGTTCAAACATTCGCATTTTCCAATATAGACAAATTTTCGACTGCTTCAATCGTAACAAGGCTTACTACCGACGTTACAAATATCCAAAACGCATACCAAATGCTTATTCGTATGGCGATACGCGGACCCGTAATGCTGATTTTTTCAATGATAGTATCGTTCGGGATAAACAGTACCGTATCTTTGATCTTTCTTGCCGTCATTCCCGTTATGTCAATACTGTTGCTTTTGATAGTCAAAAAGGTAAATCCGATCTTCAATCGTGTTTTTCATACTTATGACAAGCTTAACAATGTTGTACAGGAAAACGTCAGGGGTATTCGCGTTGTAAAATCGTTTAATCGTGAGGAGTACGAAACCGAAAAATTCAAAGGAATATCAAAAAGCATATATAACGATTTTGCAACCGGAGAACGTTTGCTTGCGTTCAACTCGCCTATTATGCAATTCTTTATGTATGCGTGTATGATACTCATCTCTTGGATCGGAGCAAAAGCAATCGTTGCAAGCGGAAACAACGAACTTTTGGGTATGACAACGGGAGATTTAACCGCTTTGTTTACTTACGCAACACAAATTCTTATGAGCCTTATGATGCTTTCAATGGTTTTTGCTATGATTACGATTTCCATTGCTTCAGCTCGTCGTATTGCGGAGATACTTAACGAAAAAACGGATATTGCCAATCCCGAAAATCCCGAAATGACGGTAAAAGACGGTTCTATCCGTTTTGAAAACGTCGATTTTGTTTATGCTTCCAAAGCTGATAAAAAGGTGCTTGATCACATCAATGTTTCCATAGAATCGGGCGAAACCGTCGGTATCATCGGCGGCACAGGCTCGGCAAAATCCAGCCTTGTTCAGTTGATCCCACGCTTGTATGACGTAACGAACGGGCAACTTACGCTTGGCGGTATCGACGTGAGAAAATACGATCTCGATACACTTCGTAACGCCGTTGCTATGGTACTGCAAAAGAACGAATTGTTTTCGGGAACAATCAAAGAAAATCTGCGTTGGGGAAATGAAAACGCAACAGATGAAGAAATAGAACACGCTTGCAGACTCGCCTGTGCGGACGAATTTATACAGAGCTTTCCCGATAAATACGATACTCATATTGAGCAAGGTGGAACGAACGTATCGGGAGGGCAAAAACAACGTCTTTGTATTGCCCGTGCGCTTCTCAAAAAGCCGAAAGTATTGATACTTGACGATTCGACAAGTGCGGTCGATACCAAAACCGACGCTTCTATCCAAAAATCATTTGCGGAGTATATTCCCGATACAACCAAAATTATTATTGCGCAACGTGTAAGTTCGGTACAGCACGCAGATCAGATCATCGTTTTGGACGACGGCAAAGTGGTTGCTGTGGGTAAACACGACGAACTTTTGAAAAAATGCGACATTTATCGTGAAGTGTACGAGTCGCAGAAGAAAGGAGACGGAGATAATGAATAAAAGAGAAAAAATGCCCCCGACGAGCGAACAAACGGGCGGTATGCCGCCCAAAGCACACTTTGATATAAAAACTCTCGGCATATTACTTTCGTATATGAAAGCCTATAAAGGACAGCTTGTTTTTGTTGTTATCTGCATATTGTTAAGCGCCGTTGCCTCTGCCGCTTCGTCCTTATTTTTGCAGTCTCTTATTGACGATTATATAACACCTTTACTCGGTTCTTCTGCCCCCGTTTTTACGGAACTGCTAAAAGCCTTGATCGTAATAGGTGCGATCTATCTTGTAGGAGTGCTTTCCACGTTGTTTTATAATCGCGTGATGGTCACGATAGCGCAAGGTACTCTCAAAAAAATACGTGATGAGATGTTCGAAAAAATGCAGCGATTGCCTATCCGTGCATTTGACACTCGCACGCACGGCGATATCATGAGCCTTTACACCAACGATACCGATACGCTCCGTCAAATGATAGCGCAGTCTATGGCTCAGCTCGTATCGTCGGTATTTACCATTGTGGCTGTGTTCATATGTATGCTTTACATCAGCGTATGGCTGACACTTGTCGCCGTGGTTATTATGTTTTTGATCTTACAACTTGTTAAAAAAATAACAAAAAAAATCGGCGTATTCTTTATGATGCAACAAAAAACGCTTGCCGACGTAAACGGTTATGTCGAAGAAATGGTAAATGGTCAAAAGGTCATCAAGGTGTTTTGTCACGAGCCAAAGGCAAAGGAAGAACTTCGTGATAAAAACAAAGCGTGGGCAAACGCCGCCGCAAGCGCAAGCGGTTATGCAAATTCTATGATGCCGATGATGAACGCACTCGGCTACGTGCAGTACGTTATTATCGCCATTCTCGGTGCGTATATGGCTATCAACGGCGTAACAAATCTCGGTCTTACGGGAACGGGAACGCTTACTCTCGGTATGATCGCTTCGTTTTTAACTCTTTCAAGAAGCTTTACAAATCCCGTTTCTCAAATATCGAATCAGTTTAATTCCATTGTTACGGCTTTGGCGGGCGCGTCTCGTATTTTTGCGTTTATGGACGAAGAACCCGAAATCGACGACGGTTATGTTACGCTCGTCAATGCCGAGGAAACAGACGGCGTAATTAGGCAAGTCGATCATCGCACCGGAATGTGGGCATGGAAACACCCTCACGGGGACGGAACCGTTACTTACACAAAGCTTGAGGGTAGGGTCGTGCTTGACAGCGTGGATTTCGGATATGTTCCCGAAAAACAGGTTTTGTACGACGTTTCGCTCTATGCCGAGCCGGGACAGAAAATAGCTTTTGTCGGAGCCACGGGCGCAGGCAAAACGACCATCACAAATCTTATCAACCGTTTTTACGATATTGCCGACGGTAAAATACGTTATGACGGTATTAACATCAACAAAATAAAAAAAGCAGATCTTCGCCGCTCTCTCGGCGTTGTTCTGCAAGATGTTAATTTATTTACGGGAACGGTTATGGAAAACTTAAAATACGGCAACCCAGATGCAACAGACGATGACTGTATCGCCGCCGCAAAGCTTGCGAATGCCGACGGCTTTATCCGTATGCTTCCGGACGGCTACAACACGGTACTCAAAGGCGACGGCAGCGGACTTTCACAGGGACAAAGACAGCTGATCTCGATCGCTCGTGCCACCGTCTCGGACCCGCCCGTTATGATATTGGACGAAGCGACTTCTTCTATCGATACCCGTACCGAAGCACTGGTTCAGGACGGCATGGATAAGCTGATGAAAGGCAGAACGGTTTTTGTTATCGCGCATAGGCTTTCAACAGTACAAAATTCCGACGTTATCATGGTCCTTGACCACGGACACATTATAGAACGAGGAAATCACGATAAGCTGATAGCGGAAAAAGGAACATATTATCAGCTTTACACCGGCGCTTTTGAACTCGAATAAAAAAGGCTTTCAATGATATATCGCTGACGCGATATGATATACGGCAAGCCGTATGATATGCCTGCTTTGCAAGCATGATATGATATCATCCGATTCGCCAAGAAGGATATCATTTGGGAAATATCATATGTTGTTATGGTTTTCAATGATATATCGCTGTCGCAACATGATATACGGCAAGCCGTATGATATGATCTCGTTCTACGAGCGATATCATTAAAAAAAAGTCACCTTTGTCTGTAGACAAAAGTGACTTTTTTCGTGGCGGAAGATCTGTATAACGGTGCGTGGATGTGGATAAGAAAAGCGAAAAGTATACCAAATCAAAGTTATTTGTTATTTATATAACAAGTATATAACAAGGTGATTTTTGCTTTAAAATATTGTTCCTGAAAGCGTTAATTCTGCGATTTCTTCCCGTGTGAAAGCGATGCCCTCCGGCGCGACTACTCATTTATGCTCTATATCATTCTCACGATTGATTATAGCAATTATTCTGCCGGTAAATTCATAAACAGGCTCAGTCACACCTAAAATATAAGCATCCTCTTCTTCGTCATCTGCAGCCATTGTTCCTTCAATATAGCCATAGTTTATAGGATAATATAGATTTGGATGCTCCGGATGATAGCTTCCAAGCGGCCTGTCAACGGTTACCGTCGCAATTGGGCCAATCATTTCATATTCTCCTTTGCGGTTTTGATGGAGGCGATAAGAATTCGGCGGATCGTGCCGCATTGATTATAAAGGTCAACCGCAGCTTCTC
>CAYYCU010000097.1:3329-5678 GCA_964470415.1 uncultured Ruminococcus sp. | reverse complement strand
GTTTCCGTTTTGTGACTGTACGGATGTCATTGTCCAAGTATACCCTTCCATGACGCATTTTTGCGTATTTTCGCAACCGAAAAACGAAACGGATAATAAAACGGTTAAAAGAAATATGATAAATTTTTTCATACATCCCCCAATATTGAAATATGATAACAAATTTTTCATCATCAAACAAAATTGCTTTCTTTATTGCTCGAAAGCGGTTTGAAATTGTTCCTCTTTAGAAAGACTTTTTCTTCAATCAAAGAAACGCACCAGTGAGCAACGTTTCCGAGCCCAAACATCAAGATAATAAAATCCAAAGAAAAAGTCACTGCACTCGTCAAATACAGAATATAAAATATTCCGTAATAAATAAAATTGATAATCAATGAATTGATTGCATTGTAAACGGTTTTTCCAAGCCCGATAAACATACTATCTATGATTACCGAACCCGCATACGCAATATAGAACGGTGCAAGTTTTACTGTAATGAAAAATATTTCGTTTGCATTCGATAAATTTTCGGCATATTGATAAAACGGCGTCCACAAAGGAATTGTTATTGCCCATAAAACGATTACCACGCTTGCGACAAAATAATAATTAAATTGTTTCAACTTGTTATAACCGTCTTTGCAATCCCGTTTGATAATTTCAGCCAAAGCGGTTATAGGTATTAAAAGCCAACCCCAAATAAAATTATTTGCTATCCAATAATTTCCTTGTTCCGCAACCATATTGACCATTTTGCAAACCATGACGGCATAAATAAAATTGTCTATAAATTGTTGCACGCCTGAAAATACGCCGATTTTACACCAAGATTTTGCGATTGAAATGTCGCTTTTACGAAACTTACAAAATTTTATATAACCTTGCCGATAAAGCAAACCGAAACCGAAAACAGCCAAAAGCAAATTGACTGCAATATTCGATATTGCGATACCGTAAACGCCAAAATTCGGAATGAAAATAAAATCGGCAAAAAAAGATAAAACGGTATTAATAATTAAAAACAAATAAACATTTTTGGATTTTCCAATGACAACAAATACAACATTGACAAAACGAACGACAATTCCAATCATAAAAGCAACGGTTTCCAATTGCAAATAACGATTCACTGCGGCTACATTGATTTCATCTGTATTCATAGCTTGAATCAATACCACACCATAGATAAGTACACCAATTGAAAAAAACGAGTATACGACAAAGGAAATCGTCCCGGTTTTAAATGTATGCTTTGAAAAATTGTCTTTATCCGTTTTGAATATTTTATTCAAAATAGAATAAAGCGGAACAATTAAAAAAGCTTGAAGGGTTTCATTGATTAAATCAAACCATTCCATTTGTCCTATAACGTCAAACACGCTTGATTGATTATTCGTTGAGATAATAAATGTTTTTATCGTTTGGTAAACCGCAGGAATGAGCGCCAATGCACACAATGCAAAAAACAATCGCCAATTAAATGTTTTGAGTTCTTGAAACTTTTTGAAACTTTTTTTCATACATCCCCCAATATTGGACTTACATATATTTTGATACATAGCATTTTAGAAATATCCATATGAATAAAAATTCTCGGTTGCTACGCTTCCGAGAATTTTTTAACCGAACCACACCATCGTGATATTGAGTTTGGCATCGCACTGCACACCCCCGATATTTGGGAGCGGCAACTTGCCGCTGGTGGAGATGAGGAGAATCGAACTCCTGTCCGAAAATCTCTTGATATGACCTTCTTCGTGGGCAGTCTGTTATTGAAAATTCCCCTTAAAAAGCGCGAACAGACACGCTCTTTTTTCGGGTAGCACTTTTTTGCATGACCGGCTCAAGTGCGAAAGGCCGATGCATGTTCACCACTGTCGTGACGCTCTGTTCCGGGGCGTGGTATTCCCGGAAAGAACGGGCGGACCGCAGTCCGCAGCACTGCTGAACTTTTGTCTTACGACAAAAGTTCAGGCAGCCATAGCAACGTAATCGTTGTCGTTTATTTTTTAAATCGGGCAGTTTTCGAGTTTACCCGGCTCGCCACGCTTATCATACCTCAAAATCCCCGTCGAAACCATTGCACCCCCATAATATGATACAACTTATTATATCCTACTTTTTCCGTCTTGTCAATAACCTTTTTTTGTCGTTTTTGCATTTTGCAAACATTTTTATACAAAAGTGCCAAAATACAGACGAAAAAATTTTTTCTATTGACTTTTTTTGAAATATATGATAGAATAAAGAAAAAAAGCAAAAGGAGATTAAGATGAAAAAAATAATTGCACTTTTTTTGCTGATTGCGCTGGTTGTTACCATGGTAGCCTGCACCGATCCGGACTCTACACCGGAAACCACAAC
>CAYYCU010000097.1:0-3229 GCA_964470415.1 uncultured Ruminococcus sp. | reverse complement strand
GACTTCGGCGAAATCACGCCCGTTTGGTAATACCGTTTTTTATGATTCGAAATGACATTGAAAAAAGCGTTTTGTTTGCAAACAAAGCGCTTTTTTCTTTGCACCGCGCTCTGTTTTTCCGAAAACTTTCGACTTTTTGTGTCAAATTATGGGGTACGGCATAAAATAATAGCGAAGAGATTTTTCTCTGACTTTACCAAAAAGGAGATTTACGATTATGGCGGAAAACAGATTTCCGTGCGCATCATCGGGTTCCTCCAGAGACACGGTTTGCATTGAAACCAACCGCGTACTGGATTCCTGCCGCGACCGCGATTGTTTTGAAAACGTACGCGTTTACCTTTCCTGCTACGGGAACGAGCTTTTGGAAC
The DNA here is from genome assembly GCA_964470415.1 of uncultured Ruminococcus sp. Classification (GTDB taxonomy): domain Bacteria; phylum Bacillota; class Clostridia; order Oscillospirales; family CAG-272; genus UMGS1865. The sequence goes on along the minus strand of CAYYCU010000097.1, from coordinate 2,858 downwards.
GTACAGGGGCAATCCGCGCAAAATGCGCCAACATTATATGGACCTATATCGGAATAGATCCCATCCAATTCAACCGCGGTTTTTATGCGGTCACCATTCGATTTTATGTCAAAATTATTTTTGAAGCCTGCGTGGGCGGAGGACGCTCGCAAGATTTGGAAGGCATTGCGGTGCTTGAAAAGCGCGTCATTCTTTATGGCGGCGAAAGCTCTGCCAACATCTTTAAGAGCAGCTCTTGTGCAAACGATTTTTGCGGACTGCCAAAACCGGATTGCGGTGAGCGCAACATTCCCACAGCAATTGTTGAGGTAGTGGATCCCGTATTGCTGAACACCAAAATTGTGGAAAAAAGCAGTGACTGCAATTGCACCTGCTGTTGTTGCCAGGAAAGCGAATTGCCGGAAGCCGTTTTGTCCTCCTTGGAAGCGCCTCTTCTGTTTGAGGACGGTGCAGACAACGGAAGCCGTTATTTGACGGTTTCGCTCGGCATTTTCTCTGTGGTGCGAATTGTACGTCCTGCACAATATCTCATTCAGGCAACCGAGTATTCCATTCCGGAAAAAGAATGCCATCCGGTAGAAGAGGACGATCCCTGCCATGTCTTCCGCTCTATGCCTTTCCCCACAAGCGAGTTTTGCTTGGGGAATCCCCCATCGGTGGCAAACGCCGACCGTTCCTCCCATTGCGGTTGCGGCTCATAAGACCAAAACAGGAGCCGATGACCGCGCTCTTCGGTTAATCATCACATCATCGGGGCTGTTCCGTAAACAAGAAGCGGCCCCTTTTATATTTGCAAAAACAAAAGACCATTGCAATCACATGATGCAACGGCCTGACATTATCTTTTTAAAACGGACAATCTTCGCCCAGTTAAAAATCTTCGTCTTCTCGCTCTTCTTCCGTAAAATCCTCTTTGGAAGCACCGCACAGCGGGCAAACCCACTCTTCCGGCAAATCCTCAAATTCGGTATTTTCCTCAATGTTGTTTTCAATGTCTCCTTTACGCGGATCATATTCATAACCGCAAAGCTCGCACAGATGAACCAGCATACAAAATCTCCTTTTACTAAATTACTGAAAAGCCTATAATATAATATAGCATACAACGCTTTTTGTCAATAGCATAAATGAATGTTTTTTGTTCGTTTTTATTTTTCTTTTTAATACATGTTGCATAGAAGCCGGCAAAAAGCCTCGTTCAAAACTGTTGCGGTAAGCAAAAAGATATAAAAGAAAGAAGAAAAAGAAAGATATTATGCACGTTTTTTTCATAAAATAAAAGAAGAACAGTCAAGCGGAGGAATGGAAATGAAAAAGCAAGCAAAACAAATGTTTTGGAACGCCACCTTATTAACGGCGGCTTCTCTTTTTATGCGAACCGCAAGCGTCAGTTTTCAGGTTTATGTTTCCAACCGTGCGGGAGCGGAAGCAATCGGATTGTTTTCACTTATGTCCGGTGTATACGGCTTTGCACTGACACTGGCAACATCGGGAATCCAATTTGGCGTCACGCGCATTGTAACCGAGGCAATTGGAGAGGAGCGCTCGGATAAGTTATGCGCCATTATGCGCCGTGCGGTCATATACGCACTTTGCTTTGGCGTAGGCGCGATGCTGTTGCTGATTGGTCTTGCAGCGCCCATCAGCCGTTTTTGGCTGAAGGACAGCCGCACCGTAACCGCCTTACGCTTGTTTGCCGTTACCCTGCCCCTCATCTCATTGGCTTCCGTATGGAACGGATATTTTACCGCTGTACGGCGTACTTATAAAAATGCGGCGGTACAGGTATTTGAACAAGGACTGAAAATCTTTTTTTCGATGTACCTGCTTACATGGCTGTTACCAAAAGGGATAGAAGCCACCTGCTGTGCACTCGTTTTGGGCGGCGTACTTGCGGAAACAGCTTCTTTTGCGCTGAATCTTTTTCTTTATTTGTCGGACCGGCACAAGCATCGTGTGGCATGCACGGTATCGGACGGGCGTCAAGAAGGAAAAAAACTCATAAAAATCGCCCTGCCGATTGCCTTTACCACCTATATCCGTTCCGGACTGGTCACACTGCAACATATTTTAATTCCGGAAGGCTTGCGCAACAGCGGAAGCTCGCACGGCGCAGCATTGGCGGCATACGGCAGTATCCACAGCATGGCACTCCCCGTCATTCTGTATCCCGCCGCATTGATTTCCTCTTTTTCCGGCTTGCTTATCCCGGAGCTTGCCGAATGCAACATACAAAAAAGTCAGCGGCGCATTCGTTATATGATTGCACGCGTTTGGTGGTTGGCACTTCTCTTTTCCATTGGCGCCGCCGGAATTCTGATTTGCTTTTCCTCCGAAATAGGAGAAGCCCTTTACCCAAACACCGATACCGGAAAATACATTCGCATTCTTGCCCCGCTGATTCCCATTATGTATATTGATACCGCGACCGATGCCATGATGAAAGGTTTGGGCGCGCAGGTTTATTCTATGGCAGTCAACATTGTCGATGCACTGATTTCGGTCATCATGGTTTGGATTTTGATTCCGCGCTACGGCATTAACGGATATTTGATAACCATTTATTTTTCCGAAACCTTCAACACCGTATTCAGCATTACGCATCTGCTTTCCATCAGCAATACTCCCGTACATCTGCTCAAATGGGTTTACAAACCGCTTTTGTGCATTGTGGGTGCAACCTCCTCGGTTCGCCTCATTCTGGTGCTGACAGGATGGACCGTTCAAAATGTTCCGCTTTCCATTTGTCTTCACTGTGTTGCGGTTTTGGCAGTTTATTTACTGCTTTTGCGCCTCACGGGGGCAATTGAACAAGATGATGTGGAATGGTTTGAAACACTGTTTCAAAAAGAGAAAAA
>CAYYCU010000096.1:0-5693 GCA_964470415.1 uncultured Ruminococcus sp. | reverse complement strand
TATGCGGTATATCCGTTCTCGGTGTCGGTCTCATATACCTCATAGTAATTTTCCCAAATATCATCATCGGAAAGAATATATTTTAAACCCAGTAAAGAATCGTTGACCGGTGTGCCGCCGAGATACTTTGACCAATGCGATAAGGAAGCATATCCCATTTTTTCAAGGAATTTAATGGTTTCCTTGTTCAGCGTTGAGGTCGAGCCGGAAAGCCCGCGGATTCCGAGTGCCATATTATCATTGGTTTTGCGTGAATAGGTCTTTTCCATTCTGTAAAACGAAGTGTCTGATTTTTGTACCGCTTCCACAAGAGGTCTTGTTTGATCCAAAAAGTCATTGTAATAGCTGTATCGGGAATATCCCACATCTTCATCAAGCGCATTGAGATTCCAAAGGCCGTTCAAAAAAACTTCCGTTGAAACCGCAATCAAAAAAACAATGGAAACGAGCTGCTTGTCCGTTGCTTTTCGAAATGCGCCCAAAATGGCAAGATAAGCAAAAATAGCAAGTAAAGTAAACCAAATGCAGGTATAGTCGTTCGGCTCCACATATTCGCCATCGGTGTATTTTTGAAGAATCACGCAAAGCAGTGCAATGAGACCGCCCGTTGCCATAACGGACTTGAGTGAAACCGTTTTGAATTCCGAAAAAGCACGGCATGCAAGCACGCAAAGATAAAAGCACAGCATAAAGCTGTATCGGAAGTTCAGCCAGTTCGGTTTTTGGAAGCAATGCCAAATGAGGTCAACCACGCTGATTGAAAAGCTTGCCACAAATATAAAAATGAAAATTCCGGATATTACTTTTTGACGGATTGGAAATTTGTCGGATAAAAAATATGCCGGTAGGAGGAGCAACGTCAAAACGCCGCAATACAGGAACGGCAATCCTTCCGGACGTACGGTATCGTAAGAACCCGGTAAAAATTTATATAACAGCTCCAAAATATCAAAATTGACTGTCCATTCCCAGCTCGGATCGGAAAAAGTGGTTTTTCCGAAATTCAGGGAATAGTAGGCACTTAACAGAATCACTGCCGAAATACCAACGGCAATCATAGAGAAGAATGCCATTCGAAACAGCGCTTTTCCAAAGTGCTTTTTTTCATGCAACGGATTGTTGCGGGCCTCGGTACCGCCGTGAGCAAGGTAATACAGGAAAAAATAAAGCAAGCAATAAATGCATACCATGTATCCGATATAAAAATTGCTGAACAATGTTACGGCAAGAGAAACGGTGTACAACTTAAATTTTCCGTATTTGATTAACTGTTCAATTCCCAGCGTGATTAAGGGGAGCCACATGACGGCATCAATCCACATGGTGTTGTGCTGTTGAACAATTGCATAGCTGGTCAAAGCGTAAAAGACAGAAAACGCAATAATGGCAATTTTATTAACGCTTTTTAAGGTCTTATGCATATAAAAGCCAAACGTGCCTCCGCATATTGCCGCTTTTAGCAAAAACAGCGTAAGCAAAGCTTCCAGCATGCAGTCTTTGGGAAACAGGCAAACCAAAAAGGAAAGCGGACTTGCCAAATAATAGGCATAAATTCCCATAAATTCACCGCCCAATGCGCGCGAAAAAGAATAAAGCAGGCTGGCATCTCCGCGAACAAAATTACGCAGTGCTTCAAAAAACCAAACGTATTGACCGTTTAAATCCAATACCAAAACGCAACCGTTCCCAAAAGGATGAATTTCTCTGGCAAGATAGATAAAATAAATCAATAATGCCGGAATGGCCATACAGAGCAACAAATAGGAATATTCCCGCCAAAAGGCGCGCAGTTTTGTTTTGGTTTTTCCCAAACGCAGCTGTGGCAGTTGTTTTCCGCTGTCGGAATCGGGCTTATATGAAACATCCATATTATTTATTGATTTCCTTTCTCCAAATCATTCGGTTCTTTGGCGGGAAGCACTTTGCGAATTGCTTTTTCCAACTTGATACGGTCCAATGTCATATCTCTGCCGCAAGTCTCACACATGACGCGGACTTCACTCCCAACGCGCAGAATGCAGAAAATATTGCCTCCGCAGGGATGCATTTTCTTCATTTGAATGCGGTCGTTTGGGTGCAGGGGAACAATTTGCATGGTGCCACCTCCTAAAAATACGGGATATAAATAAAATTGAACATTTATATTGCATATATTATAACATAAAAAAAAGCTTCTGTAAACCAAATTTCTGTATTTTTAAACGGAATTTTCCAAAAATTAAAATATCGTTTGACATATTTGCAATTTGGTGGTATAATGCAAAGTGAGATATTTTATGAAAAAATGGAGAACGCATATGATTATACTGGGAATCGATCCCGGATTTGCCATTGTCGGGTGGGGAATTATCGAATACAAAAGCAACCGTTTTCGAACGCTTGCATACGGTTCCATTCAAACGCCGGCAGGAATGCGAATGGAAGCGCGATTGCACAAAATTTTTGAAGGGATCAATGAATTGTTGCAAACCTACCATCCGGATGTTATGGCAGTAGAAGAGCTTTTCTTTAATACGAATATTACAACCGGTATCCGCGTTGCCGAGGCGCGCGGCGTCATCCTTTTGGCGGCAGAACGTGCAGGTGTGGAAATTCGGGAATATACGCCGTTGCAAGTCAAGCAAGCGGTAGTCGGATACGGAAAAGCCGATAAAAAACAGGTTATTACCATGGTTACCGTATTGCTTGGCTTGCCAAAGCCTCCCAAGCCGGACGATACGGCGGATGCGCTTGCCATTGCAATTTGTCACGCACACTGCGGCGGTTCGCGTTTGGCGGACTACTATAACAAAATATAAAGAGAAGGGAAACACGGCATATGTGGTTTTCTGAAAATTGGAAAGATTATGAACTATTGGATACTTCGGACGGAGAACGTTTGGAGCGTTGGGGAGACTATATTTTGATTCGTCCCGATCCGCAAATTATCTGGAAAAGCGTTTCCAAGCACGCGGCATGGGGGCAGGCGGACGGCATTTATCGCCGCTCTTCTTCCGGAGGCGGAAAATGGGTAAAAAATCAATTGCCGGAATCATGGAACATTCAATATGGCAATTTAAAATTTTTATTGCGTCCAATGGGTTTTAAGCATACGGGGCTGTTTCCGGAGCAAGCCGCAAACTGGGATTGGTTTTCCAAATTGATTCGGGAAGCCAACCGCCCGATTAAGGTCTTGAATCTGTTTGCTTATACGGGCGGGGCAACGGTAGCGGCGGCGGCAGCCGGCGCCTCCGTGGTACATGTAGACGCATCGCGCGGAATTGTGGCGCAAGCCAAAGAAAATGCCGCACTTTCCGGACTTTCATCGGCTCCCATACGCTATATTGTGGACGACTGTAAAAAATTTGCAGAGCGCGAAATTCGCCGCAAAAACACGTATGACGGCATTATTATGGATCCCCCCTCTTACGGGAGAGGTCCGAACGGTGAGGTTTGGAAGCTGGAGGACAGTATTGATGAACTGATTTCGTTGACATCGTGTCTGCTTTCGGAGCAACCGCTGTTTTTCCTCGTCAACTCTTATACAACGGGGCTCTCGCCTTTAACCATGAATTATTTGCTTCATTTAAAGGTACAAAGTCGGTTCGGCGGTCATTTGGAGGCAGGAGAACTGGGATTGCGTGTAACCCAAACCGGCAGCTTTTTGCCATGCGGCGCCAGCTCCAGATGGTTTATCGCAAAATAACGGAACGAAAGGACTTAAATATGCAGTCTGATATTTATATTCATACCGAAGATTTATGCTTTTCTTACAATGACGGCGAAGGAAAGGATGAGCAACCGGCTTTGCGTGGTATTTCGGTGGATATTCACGAAGGAGAATATATTGCGGTTCTCGGACATAACGGCTCCGGGAAATCCACTTTTGCAAAACTGTTAAATCTAATATTGGAGCCTACCGGCGGAAAGCTTGTGATTGGCGGTGTTGATTTGACAGACCGAGAAATCGGAGATGACGAACTGTTGCAATTGCGCCGTAATGTTGGAATGGTTTTTCAAAATCCGGATAATCAGTTGGTTGCTTCCATTGTAGAAGAGGACGTGGCTTTTGGACCGGAAAACCTGGGTGTGCCGATGCCGGAGCTGAAAAAGCGCGTGGATGATGCCATTGCAACCGTTGGAATGACCGAATATGCACAGCACGAGCCGCATCGGCTTTCCGGCGGTCAAAAACAGCGCGTTGCCATTGCAGGCGTCATTGCAATGATGCCAAAATGTATCATTTTTGATGAATCCACCGCCATGCTGGATCCAAACGGACGCAACGAAGTACTGTCAACCATTCGTTTACTCAACCGTGAATACGGTATTACCGTTTTGAATATTACGCATTATATGAACGAGGCCGCCGAAGCGGACCGCGTGCTTGTGATAAATGATGGAAAATTGCTTTTGGACGGAACACCGGATGAAGTTTTTTCCAAGCGCGAAGCATTGCAACGAGTAGGACTTGAAGTGCCGCAATGCACGGCATTGATTCATGAATTGAGAGCGCTCGGCATTCCGTTATCGGGAACAGGAATTTCCAATCCGGACGGGTGTGCCGAAATGATTGTAAAAGCTTTTCTTGCAAAGGAGACTGCATCTGCAAAAAAATAATTTTCGGATGCGTATTACACAGAGGTTTTGAATGTATAAAATATTTCTTGATCATGTTAATTTTGTATACGGTATCGGTACGCCGTTTGAGCAAAAAGCGTTAGATGACGTTACGCTGGGCATCCGTGCAGGATGTATTACGGGAATTATCGGACACACCGGTTCCGGAAAATCCACCATGATGCAACTTCTCAACGGGTTGTCTGTCCCGTCATCCGGCAAAATTCTGCTTGACGGTTACGATATCAACAGCCGTCCGGAGACGGTTTTTGAAGAGTGGAAAAAATTGCCGGAATACCGAGATTTATCGAAAAGTGCCGCAAAAAAAGCCATTCGCAAGGAAGTGCTTCAACGGCGCCACAACCTTTGCTTTCGTGTGGGATTGGTGATGCAATATCCGGAATACCAGCTTTTTGAAGAAACGGTCTATAAAGATATTTCTTTCGGTCCCTCCAATATGGGGTTGTCCGAGTCGGAAATTCGTACACGTGTCATGGAAGCGGCCGCTTTTACGGGGGTGGAAAATGAATGGTTGGAAAAATCCCCCTTTGACCTTTCCGGCGGACAAAAACGGCGCGTTGCGCTTGCGGGTGTCATTGCCATGCGCCCGGAAGTATTGGTTTTAGACGAGCCTGCAGCCGGTTTGGATCCGCGCGGACGGGATTCGATATTTGAAAAAATAAAAGCCTACCAAAAGGCAACGTCCTCCACGGTGTTGATTGTCAGCCACAGTATGGAGGATATGGCGCGCTTTTGCGATGATGTGGTGGTTATGGCAAATGCGCGTGTGATCATGCAAGGCAATTGTCAAGAGGTCTTTTCTCGCGTTGGTGAACTTTCCAATATTGGATTGGATATTCCGCAAATTACGCGTTTCATGCGCATGCTGAAGGCACGCGGGCTGGATGTAGCGGAAAATATTTACACGGTAGAAGAGGCTGTAAAGGCGCTTCGACAGCTCTTCTTACCTGTTGGAAAGGAGAAAAATTCATGAAAGGCTTTTCGTTCGGGCAATATTATCCGGCAGAATCGCTGATGCATCGTTTGGATCCGCGAACAAAGGTGATTTTAACAATTTTGTACATTGTTTGCAC